>NZ_JBFBBE010000053.1:0-66373 GCF_040682555.1 Streptomyces sp. NPDC051172 | reverse complement strand
CATGATCGATACCGACCTCATGGTGCGGGCGCCGGGCGGGGGAGGCACCCGACTTGAGGGAGCCCTCAGCTACGCCACAGCTCAGCCGTCCGACTTCGCGCTCGCCGACGGCTTGGCCCCCTTCTTCAGGAAGCCCATGTCCTCGTAGACCGGGGTCTGGAAGCCGAAGGAGCCGGCGTTCACCAGGTTCCTGGCCGCGGCCGTCAGCTGGGGGCGCTGGTACAGCGGGATGGAGCCGGCGACGGCCCAGATGCGGGAGTCGGCCTTGCGGATCAGGGAGAGTTTCTCGTCGCTGTCGAGGGTGGCGGCCGCCTGGTCGAAGAGGTGGTCGACCTGGTCGGTGCCGATGCGGGTGTAGTTCTGCTCGACGTCGAGGGAGCCGTCGGCGGCCGGGACCGGCTTGGCGTAGATGGGCCGGGCGTCGGTGGCCGGGAAGGCGGAGGCGGGCCAGGAGTACAGGGCGAGGTCGAACTCCCCGGACGCGATGTGGTCCTTGAAGTAGCTGTCGTCGGAGACCTTCGTGATCCGGGTGCCGATGCCGACCCGCTGCAGCATGGCGCCGATCCGGTCGGCCACGGTCCGCAGGGCCTGCGAGCCGGGTCCCGACGGCAGCACGAAGCGCAGGGTGAGCGGTTTGCCGTCCTTGGCCAGCATCCCGGCGGCGGCACCGGCCGGGGCCGCGGTGCCCTTGGGGGCGTAGGCACCGGGCGCGCCGCCGTGCTGCGGCTGCCGACCGGCGTACTTGCCGTCCGCGAGGTGCGTGCCGCCGCTCTTGGCCTTCTCGTCCTTCCTGCTGTGGTCCTTGGGGTCCTTGTAGTGGCCGCTCTTGCTGTCGCCGTTGTCGTCCTCGCCGACGATGTACGTCCCGTCGTCGTCGCCGCCGTCGGACTCGTCGGCCTTCCGGCCCTTGGCCCCGGCGGCCTTCTCGCCCTTCTGCTGCTTCTGCTCCTGCTTCTCCTCCTTGACCGGACCGCCGCGCACCCACCCGGCGTCCGCGAGCAGCGCCTGCGCCTGAGCGGTGTCCTGACCGCCGAGCGCGCCGCTGTTGTCGGCGTAGGCGGCCTGCCCGGACAGCGCGAGATGGCTGCCGACGGGCACGGCGGGCAGCCCGAGCGGTTTGAGCACGGCCTCGGCGAGCGCCTTGCGGTCGAGGGCGCGGGCCACCGCACGGCGGACGCGCTCGTCCGCGAGGGGGCCCTCGGCGCCGTTCAGGGCGAGCTGGGTGTAGACCGGCTCAAGCGACTTGCGGACCTGGAAACCGCTCAGGCCCTCGGCATCGGCGGGCAGGGCCTTGGCAGCGGCGCGCCGGGCCTGCGGGCCCGGCAGCGCGTCGGAGCCCTTGGCTCCGGCGGCCGGCGCGATGCGCTGGGCGCCGGACGGGTCGATCTCGGCCAGGTCGATCTCCCCGTCGGCGAGCGCGGCGGGCCGCTTGTCGAGCGGTACGGCCTTCAGGTCGATCTCGGAGAGCTTGGCGGGCTGACCCCACCAGCGCGGGTTGCGGACCAGGCTGACCTGGTTGTTCTTGTGGTCGACCGCCTGCAGGGCGAAGGGCCCTGCGGTGACCTTGAGCGTTCTGCGCGCCCCGTCGTTGAACGAGTCCGGCGTCCCCATGACGTCCTTGGGGTACAGCGGCGAGAACAGCGACTGCCAGTCGGCGTACGGCCGCGCGAAGGTGACCTTGACCTCCAGGTCGTTCGCGCCGCGCTCGATCTTCTCGATGCGGTCGTAGCCGGCGTTGCGGGCGGTCCAGTACGCGGTGTCCCTGCCGGACAGGGCGCGCCACTGGGCGGCGAAGTCGGCGGCGCCGATCTCGCGGCCGTCGCTCCAGACGGCCTGCTGGGCGATCTTGTAGAGCACGACCTGCTTGGGCTCGGTCTGCACGACCTTGGCGGACTCCAGGTAGTCGGAGTTGCGCTGCGGCCGCCCGTTCGCGTCCAGCCGGTACATGGACGGGAGGACGGCCTGCGCGACGCGGTTCGTGACCGCGTCGGCGTCCGACTGGAACGTGTTCAGGGTCTCCGGCACGTCGTCCACGGCCCACCGCAGGGTGCCGCCGTCGGCCACCAGGTCCCGGCCGGCGGGCGCGATGTCCGGCCCTGCAAGGGGCTTGCCCGCCTCGTCCTCGGAGCCACAGCCCGCGAGCGCGGGCACCGCGAGCACGCCCGCCGCAAGGAAGGCGACCGAACGCGCGACCGCACCGGGTCTGGTCCTCAGTCTCCCGTGGTGGGACATCTTCGCTACCTCCGAGGCCGCTCCAGCCGGTGACACGGGTGGGGG
This sequence comes from Streptomyces sp. NPDC051172, assembly GCF_040682555.1. Classification (NCBI taxonomy): domain Bacteria; kingdom Bacillati; phylum Actinomycetota; class Actinomycetes; order Kitasatosporales; family Streptomycetaceae; genus Streptomyces; species Streptomyces sp. NPDC051172. Next base: position 64,096 of record NZ_JBFBBE010000053.1, on the reverse strand, counting down.
TCTGTTCACATTTGGGCGTATTTTGGAGTTGATCAGATGTACGGCCCCACTGAAGAGGAAAGGGTTCGCCGACCGGGGGTGACACGGCGGCAGAGCCGGGCAACCCCACTCGTACGGCCCAATGTGCGCCCCCGGCGCACACAGAGCGCTTGCAGGCGTGCACTGGAGGCGTGCAATCCGCCAATCGCTGCACATCCCTTCCCACCGGCAGGTGTGACGCGCAACACTCGCAGGCGCATGAACGTTGCCACCTGGGGCCCGACGGCCCATGGAAGTGAGGTCACGTCATGTCCGTGCAAGACGACCTGACGACAATGCAGCGCTGCCTGGACGACCTGTCCCGGTCGGTGGGCCGCCTGGAGAAGCAGCTGGGCAGCGGCGGGCTGGACATACGCCGCGTCCGCGCCGACGCCGATCACCTGCGGGAGAGCGTCGCGCTCCTGCGCGAGGCGGCGTCGAGTCCGAGCGCACCGCGCAAGCCGGAACTCGTCACCATCCCCGACACCCCGTACGACCCCTCGCTGTGGATCGACACGGACGACGAAGGACTCGGCGCCCGCGACCGCCACGCCCCCTGAACCCGACCGGAGTCATGAGTTGGCCACTGGTACGGAACCACATCTGAACAGCGGCGGCGTACGCACCGGTACGCGCGCCGCGATCGACGCCCCGCATCTGCGGACCGACCGCTGGTGGCTGGCTCCGGCCGCCACCGCGGCCGGGTTGCTGGCCTTCATCGTGTACTCGACGTGGCGGGCCTTCGCGAACGCGGACTACTACTCGGCGCCGTATGTCTCCCCGTTCTACTCGCCGTGTCTTGCGGAGAACTGCAAGAACATGCCGTCGGGCCCGAACGCCGACCTCTTCGGGAGCTGGTGGGGCATCTCCCCCGCCATCATCATCCTGATCTTCCCGCTCGGCTTCCGCCTGACCTGCTACTACTACCGCAAGGCCTACTACCGGGGCTTCTGGGCCTCGCCCCCGGCCTGCGCGGTGGCCGAGCCGCACAAGAAGTACACCGGTGAGACCCGCTTCCCGCTGATCCTGCAGAACATCCACCGGTACTTCTTCTACGCGGCGATCCTGGTCGCGGGCGTGCTGACGTACGACACGGTGCTGTCCTTCCGGGACACGCACGAGAACTGGGGCCACATGGGCCTCGGCACCGTCGTGTTCCTGGTCAACATCACGCTGATCTGGGCTTACACGATCTCCTGCCACTCCTGTCGGCACATCGTCGGCGGCAAGCTCAAGCACTTCTCGAAGCATCCCGTGCGCTACAAGGCGTGGCAGTTCGTCGGGAAGCTGAATGCCCGGCACATGCTGCTCGCCTGGGCGTCGTTGGTGAGCGTGGCGCTCGCCGACTTCTACGTCTATCTGCTGGCGTCCGGCGCCTTCGACGATCCGCGATTCTTCTGATGAGGGGTGCCTTCTGATGTCCGTGGTCGACCGCCAGGAGTGGGACGTGGTCGTGGTCGGCGCCGGGGGCGCCGGACTGCGTGCCGCCATCGAGGCGCGGGAGCGGGGCGCCCGTACGGCCGTGATCTGCAAGTCGTTGTTCGGCAAGGCGCACACGGTGATGGCCGAGGGCGGCATCGCGGCGGCGATGGCCAATGTCAACGAGCACGACAACTGGCAGGTCCACTTCCGCGACACCATGCGCGGCGGCAAGTTCCTCAACCAGTGGCGGATGGCCGAGCTGCACGCGCAGGAGGCCCCGGATCGGGTGTGGGAGCTGGAGACCTGGGGCGCCCTCTTCGACCGTACGAAGGAAGGGAAGATCTCCCAGCGCAACTTCGGCGGCCACGAGTACCCGCGCCTCGCGCACGTCGGCGACCGTACGGGCCTCGAACTCATCCGCACGCTCCAGCAGAAGATCGTCTCCCTCCAGCAGGAGGACCACCGCGAGACGGGTGACTACGAGTCGCGGCTGAAGGTCTTCCAGGAGTGCACGGTCACGAGGGTGCTCAAAGACGGCAGCCGGGTCTCCGGTGTCTTCGCCTACGAGCGCGAAAGCGGCCGTTTCTTCGTCCTGGAAGCCCCTGCCGTGGTGATCGCGACCGGAGGCATCGGCAAGTCCTTCAAGGTGACGTCGAACTCGTGGGAGTACACGGGCGACGGCCACGCGCTGGCGCTGCTGGCGGGCGCGCCCCTGCTGAACATGGAGTTCGTGCAGTTCCACCCGACGGGGATGGTCTGGCCGCCGTCGGTGAAGGGCATCCTCGTCACCGAGTCGGTCCGCGGCGACGGCGGGGTGCTCAGGAACTCCGACGGAAAACGCTTCATGTTCGACTACATCCCCGACGTCTTCAAGGAGAAGTACGCGGAGTCGGAGGAGGAGGGCGACCGCTGGTACGAGGACCCGGACAACAACCGGCGTCCGCCCGAGCTGCTCCCCCGTGACGAGGTCGCCCGCGCGATCAACTCCGAGGTGAAGGCGGGCCGCGGCTCCCCGCACGGCGGTGTCTTCCTGGACGTGTCCACGCGCATGCCCGCCGAGGTCATCCGGCGCCGGCTGCCGTCCATGTACCACCAGTTCAAGGAGCTGGCGGACGTCGACATCACCGCGGAGGCGATGGAGGTCGGGCCGACCTGCCACTACGTGATGGGCGGCATCGCGGTCGAGTCCGACACCGCCGCCGCACGCGGGGTGCCCGGGCTGTTCGCGGCCGGCGAGGTGGCCGGCGGTATGCACGGCTCCAACCGGCTCGGCGGGAACTCGCTCTCCGACCTGCTGGTGTTCGGACGGCGGGCGGGCTGGCACGCGGCCGAGTACTCGGCGGCCCTGGCCTTCGAACGCCCCGCCGTGGACGAGGTCCAGGTCGACACCGCGGCCGCGGAGGCGCTGCGTCCCTTCTCAGCCGAGGGTCCCGCGCCGGGCGAGGACGACGGCCGCCCGCCGGAGAACCCGTACACCCTGCACCAGGAACTCCAGCAGACCATGAACGACCTCGTCGGCATCATCCGTCGCGAGGGCGAGATGGAGCAGGCGCTTCAGAAGCTGGCGGACCTGCGGGTACGGGCCCGCCGGGCCGGTGTCGAGGGCCATCGCCAGTTCAACCCCGGCTGGCATCTCGCGCTCGACCTGCGGAACATGCTGCTGGTCAGCGAGTGCGTGGCCCGGGCGGCCCTGGAGCGCTCGGAGTCCCGCGGCGGCCACACCTGCGAGGACCATCCGACGATGGACCGCAAGTGGCGCAACATCAATCTGCTGTGCCGGCTGATCGACCCCACGGGCGGCCTTGCGGCCACGGACCCCGTGCGCGGCCAGATCGCCCTCTCCCGTGAGACCACCGAACCCATCCGCGCCGACCTGCTCGCCCTCTTCGACAAGGAGGAGCTGGTCAAGTACCTCGCCGAAGAGGAGCTCTACGAGTGAGCAGCTACGAGGCCCGCTTCAAGGTCTGGCGGGGCGATGTCAAGGGCGGCGGCCTGGAGGACTTCAAGGTCGAGGTCAACGAGGGCGAGGTGGTACTCGACATCATCCACCGCCTCCAGTCCACCCAGGCGCCCGATCTGGCGGTCCGCTGGAACTGCAAGGCGGGCAAGTGCGGTTCGTGCTCCGCCGAGATCAACGGGCGGCCGCGGCTGATGTGCATGACACGGATGTCGGTGTTCACGCAGGAGGAGACGATCACCGTCACGCCCCTGCGCGCCTTCCCGGTCGTACGGGACCTGGTGACCGACGTCGGGTTCAACTACACCAAGGCGCGCGAGGTCCCGGCGTTCGTGCCGCCGGAAGGTGTGGGACCCGGCGAGTACCGGATGATGCAGGAGGACGTGGACCGCTCGCAGGAGTTCCGCAAGTGCATCGAGTGCTTCCTGTGCCAGGACACCTGCCATGTGGTCCGGGACCACGAGGAGAACAAGACCGCGTTCGCGGGGCCGCGCTTCCTGATGCGGGTGGCGGAGCTGGACATGCATCCGCTGGACGCGGCCGCCGAGGGCGGACTCGACCGCAAGAAGACCGCCCAGGACGAACACGGCCTCGGCTACTGCAACATCACCAAGTGCTGTACCGAGGTCTGCCCCGAGGGCATCAAGATCACGGACAATGCGCTGATTCCGTTGAAGGAACGGGCGGTCGACCGCAAGTACGACCCATTGGTGTGGCTGGGGTCGAAGATCAGGCGGCGGTCTTCGTAGGCCGCGGGAGGGCGGCCGGGTTCAGCGCACCCAGCCGTCCCGGTACGCCCTCCAGTCCGCCTCCGTGGCCGCGAAGTCGACGTAGAGCGCGACGCCGAAGCGGGGTCGGTCCGCGTCCGTGCGGGACAGGCCGAGGCGAACGCCGCGGACGGCGGCCGCTGCGGTCTCTGCATGGTTCCAGTGGCCGAACCGGTTCTCGTGGTAGAAGGGCAGGCCCATCAGCAGGTCGGTCGCGGGCGGTGTGACCTCCAGGGCGAGCGAGGTCTGCTGGGCGACATAGCCGCCGTACAGGCTCTGCAGCGGCTGCATGGTGTCGTACGACATCACGGCGATCTGGTCGACCCTGCGTGCGACCTGGCCGAAGAACCGCTGCGACCACCACTTCGGGTGTCCGGCGACCGTGCCCCAGAAGGCGTGGAAGCCGGGGAGCGGGTCGATCTGGTGGGCGGCGACGGACAGCAGGGCGTGGTGTGCCCTGGTGACGGAGCGGAGGGAGTCGAGGAGGGTGAGGTAGTTCCGGTCGCCGGAGTGGAGGGGCTCCAGGTCGAAGTGCACGCCGTCGAAGCCGGCCGCCAGGATCTCGCGGGTGGAGGCGACGACCGCCGCACGGGTCGCCGGGCGCTCCAGGCGCATCCCTGTCGGGCCCTCGGTGGCGAGTACGTCGCCGAGCCAGGCCTGGACGCGTAGCCGCGGCGCTCGGCCGTGCAGGGTGTCTATGAGCCAGGTCGCCTTGCTGTACGCGGACTTGGGGAGGGTGCCGTTGTGTTCCAGGGGGCCTGCGTGGACGTACAGGTCTCGGATGCCGGTGGTTTTCAGGCGGTCGGCGAGGGCTGTGACGTCGGCGTCGGTCTTACGGCCGTCGACCCAGGCGTGACCCAGCCAGATGGCATCGCGGTTTCTGGTGTACGTGCCCTCCTCGGGGTCGCCGGTGTAGTTCAGGCGGAGGGCGGATTCGGCGGCGAGCAGCGGTACGAGGAGGGCCAGGACCAGGGCGAGGGCGAGGCGTCGCCGACGGCGGGGCGGCTTGGACGCCTCGGCTTTTTCCTTCCCACCCGCACCACCCGTACTGCCTTCGTCGGCGGCTGCGGGGACGTGCGGGGCCGTGGACGGCTTCTCTGCCGGGGTCTCCTCTGTCCTGTCGCCCGTGGGGGCCTCTGTCTCTGTCTCCGTGTGCCGCGCCCGTTCCATCCCCGCTCCCCCCGTCGATCCCACCTCCCCCACCCCTGACCCACCCCGGTCGCGCGGCCGCATTCCTGCTCATACGCTCCGAAATGTGACGTCACCCTTGATCCGGGGCCGGCCGCGGCGGGCCACCGCTCACATATCCGTGCGGGTGCTGCACACCGTGGTGGGCGGGCTGGCCGCGGTGGTGTGGCTCGTGTTGCCATGGATGACGATCAACAGTGATGTGCCGGTTCCGGCCGCCCGTGCGCATCCGGCCGCCGCGAGCGCCGCCGCGCCGGAGCAGACCGGGACGTCGGCCGCCGATCTGGTGCTGCCGCTCGTTGCGGCGGGCGCGGTGGTGGTGGTCGCGGGGTACGGGTATGTGCGGCGCACACGGCGCGCCCGGACGCGTACGACGCCCGGTGGTGGCGTGGCCCCCGCCGGGCCCGCCGCAGCGCCGCTCTCCGAACTCGACGAACGGGTACGGGCCTTGCTGGCCCGGGCCGACGACTGGGTGCGCACCAGCCGGGAGGAACTCGACTTCGCCGAGGCGCGGTCGGGGGCGGATTCCGTGGCGCCGTTCGTCCGGGCCGTGCGGGACTCCGAGGCCGAACTGTCCGCCGCGTTTCGGATGCGGCAGCAGTACGACGACGGGATCCCGGAGGACGAGGCGGCCCGGCGGCATGCGCTCGCCGGGATGATCGGGCGGTGCCAGGAGGCGGGGCGGCGGCTGGACGCGGAGGCCGCGGGGTTCGACCTGCTGCGCGCGCTGGAGACGGCGGAGGGGCTGGGCGAGGCGCTGGAGGTCGCGGAGGACCGGTTCCGTGCGCTGGCCGCCCGTGCCGGAGGCGCCGGAGCGACACTGGCCGCTCTCGCCCGGCGGTACGGGTCCGCCGCGGTCGACGCCGTCACCGGGCATGCCGAACAGGCCAAGGACCGCCTGGTGTTCGCCACGACCCGGCTGAACCAGGCCCGTCAGGCGGCCGACATGGGGGAGGCGGCGGACGCGGCACGGCATCTGCGGGCCGCCGAAGGGGCGACAGCACAGGCCGGGGTGTTCGTGGCCGGCATCGAGCGGCTCGCCGCCGACCTGGCCTCGGCCGCCGAGTTGGTGCCGGCCGCGCTCACCGGGGCGGAGGCGGAACTCGCGGGCGCGCGGACGGGCGCGGGGGACGCGGGGGACGTCCCCGCCGGGGAACTGCACGCCCGCGCCGCGCACGCCGACCTCGTCCTGACGGCCGTACGGGCAGAGCTGACCGCCGGGCCCTACGACCCGCTCGACGCCCTCCGGCTGCTGGTGCGGGGGCTCCTGCCGGTGGGTGTGGGGCGGGCCGGGGTGCTGTCGGCCGCCGCGTCGCTGGTCGCACGCAGTGCCGTGGCCGAGGCCGACGCCTTCGTCACGACACACCGGGGAGCCGTCGGAAGCACGGCGCGCACCCGGCTGGCGGAGGCGAAGCGGCTGCTCACCGAGGAGCCACCGGACCTGCTCACCGCCGACGCCCTGGCCCGCCGGGCACACGAACTCGCCGAACGCGACGTACGGCTCCACGGCAACCCGATCACCGGAACCGCCGAACACGAAACCGGAACAGCAGGCGCAGTCACCGGCGGAGTCCTACTGGGCACAACCCCTCAGCCCGCCCCACCGACCGCCTTCGGCGGCCCCCGGACCCGCACCCGCCGGGCGGAACGGGGGTCCCCGGACTAGGGCGCGTATCGAGTTGTGATCAATGAGTGGTCCGGGTGAAGGTCTTTGATCCAGATCATCAAGGCGCGCAGGTATATGGCGAGGCAGCTGTCTGGGGTCCTGTCGGATGGTGATGCCTCGGCAGGCCCTGAGTTTGTTGATCAGGCCCTCGACGGTGTTCCTCTCCTGGTAGAGGTCAGAATCGTGGTTCGGCGCTCGCCGCGCACATGCAACCGGTCGATCGACGCTCAGGTCGGATCAGTTGTGCGTCGTGGCCGGTGGGCCGGCGATGGCGGTGAGCCGGAGCTTGGTCTCGTCCTCACTGCCGGGCACGGCGGTCATGATGACGATCTTGAGCTCGGAGTCGCCGTCGGTCAGGACGTCGCAGTCCACCGTGACCGTGCCCACCGACGGGTGGTCGATGGTCTTGTGGTCCTCGCGGTGCGCGGCCACCTCTCCGGTCGCCCATAGCTCGGCGAACCTCCTGTTGCCCGCGTTCAGATCGCCGATCAGCGCGGCCAAGCGGCTGTCCTGGGGGAAGCGGCCGGTGGCGCGTCGCAGGTCGGAGACGACGGCGGCGTCGGTGGCGTCGCGGTCCGCCTCGGTCACCGGCCACAGCGCGAGGTGGGCGGGGCCGGCGTGCACAGGGAACCTGTCGCGGGCGAAGTTGCGCAGCCGCGGCGGCGAGGCGGAGGGGTCACCCAGCAGCGCGGCCCACCCACGATTCCACCACACCAGTTGCCAGTCCGCCGCGAACACAGCGACTGCCACGTCCCCGAGGCGGGCGAGCACCCGCTGGACGCCGGGCGGGAGATGGTCAGAGATCGCGCCGTCCACCGGCGGTACGAGCTGGGCCAGCCGGTACAGGTGGTCCCGCTCGGCGGTGGACAGTTGCAGGGCGCGCGCCAGGGACGCCACCACCGACGCTGAGGGTGTCGTGGCCCGCCCCTGTTCCAGGCGCACGATGTAGTCGACCGATACTCCGGCCAGGTCAGCCAATTCCTCGCGCCGCAGCCCGGCCGTCCGGCGCCCGCGGGCCACCGGCAGCCCGGCGGCCGACGGAGGCAGCCGGTCCCGCCACGTGCGGATCATCACGCCCAGTCCGGTACCGGGTGTCGTCGACATGACGTCCATCCTCCTGCATCCCCGGACGTGCATGGGCACGCGAGGGTGGTACTTGTCTTCCTACCGTCGAAGCGTCCCTGGTCCGCCTCCTTCGTCGGGATCAGTATCGAACGCATGACCATCACCTTCATCACCGGAGCCAACAAGGGTCTCGGCCGCGAGACCGCCCGCCGCCTGATCGAGTGTGGCCACACTGTGCTCGTCGGAGCCCGCAACCGCGAGCAGGGCGAGGAGGCTGCCGCCGCGCTCGGCGCACGCTGCGTCCCCATCGACGTGACCGACGACGCGTCCGTGGCCGCCGCGGCCGCGAACGTCGCCGAACACGAGGGCAGGATCGACGTCCTGATCAACAATGCTGGTGTGCACGGCCCCGTCGGCGATCCCAGCGACCTCACCGCCGCCGACGCCCGCGCCGTCCTCGACGTCAACGTCATCGGGGTCGTCGCACCACGACTGCGTTCTTGCCGTTGCTGCGCCGCTCGGACGACCCTGTGATCGTCAACGTCAGCAGCGGTATGGGCTCCCTCGCCCTCACCCACGATCCCAGCCGGCCCGAGTCCCACGTCGTTGCGCCGCTGTACACCTCCTCGAAAGCGGCACTGACGATGTTGACCACGCAGTACGCCAAGGGACTCAAAGGCATCCGCGTCAACGCCGCCGACCCCGGCTACACCGCGACCGACCTCAACGGTCACAGCGGCCCCCAAACCGTCACCGAGGGCACGGACGCGATCGTCGCCCTCGCCACCGAGGCGTCCAGTGCGGGCACCGGACGCTTTGTCTCCCGCCACGGCGAGATCGCTTGGTCCTGAAACCGGCCGTGCCGGATCAGCCACTCCAGGCGACAAGGACATCACGTAGTCGTCGCAGTATTCGGGCAGCTCCAGGGCGCAGATCGGATCGTGATCAATCTGCGGGATTCGTCCTCGCGGCGGGCCCGAACCGGTAGATCTTCTTGCGTGACTCGAGTGCAACTGAAGGACGTCGAATGGGAGTTCATCGAGCCGTACCTGCCGATCGGCGGGTACGGCCCCTACCCCGAGCGGCTGCGGCAGCAGTTCGGGGGCGTGATTTGGCGGTTCAAGACCGGCGGCCAGTGGCGGGAGATGCCGAAGGAGTTCGGTGCCTGGCCGACCGTTCACAACCGCTTCCGGCAGTGGCGTGACGCAGGCGTCTTCGAGGCCCTGCTGGAGGGCCTGATCGCGGAGGCAGACCAGCAAGGTCCACCTCGCCGCCGACCGGAAGTGCCGCCCGCTGGCGTTGGTCCTGACCGCGGGTCAGGCCGCGGACGGCCCGCAGTTCATCCCCGTGCTGGGCAAGATACGCGTCCGCGGGCCCGTCGGCCGCCCCCGCACTCGGCCGGACGCGGTCGCTGGGGACAAGGCCTACTCGTCCCGCGGCAACCGGGCCCATCTGCGTAAACGCGGCATCAAGGCCGTCACCCGGAGAAGAAGGACCAGGCCGCCAACCGGAAGAAGAAGGGCAGCGTCGGCGGCCGGCCTGTCAGGCACGACGCCGACCTGTACAAGGAGAGGAACACCGTCGAGCGCCTGATCAACAAGCTCAGGGCCTGGCGAGGCACCGCCACCCGATACGACAAGACCCCGGACAGCTACCTCGCGGGCCTCCACCTGCGCGCCTCGATGATCTGGATCAAGGACCTCACACGAACCACCCCTTGATCACAACCAAAAAACGCGCCCTCGGGGACCTGCCCCGGCCGAAGTCACGCGCCCCACAGGAACGCGAGGCCGTGTCGACATGCGGCTCCGCCGCGCGGCGACCAGCCACGGCGCTGCCGCCGACGCCCGCGCGCAAAAGGGGCGCGAGGCTGTGTCCATGTGCGGCTCCGCCGCGCGGGCGCGACCAGCCACGGCGTGCCGGCAGACGGTCGAGGGCCGATTGCCCCGGCGCCGGGGCGAATCCGCGCAGCGCGCGGAGCGCCCCGCTCAGAACAGGCTCAGCAGCGCCTCCGCCGGATCCGCCAGCCCCGTCTCCCCGTCCGGCAGCGGCAGTTCGAACCACACCGTCTTGCCGCGCGGCGTACGGCGGGAGCCCCACGCCGCGCTCAGGAGGCCGACCAGCTGGAGGCCCCGGCCGCCCTCGTCGGTGTCGCGGGCGCGGCGGCGGCGGGGCTGGACGAGACCGGAGTCCCAGACCTCGCAGACCAGGGTGCGGTCCAACAGCAGCCGCAGTCTTATCTCACCCTCCCCGTACCGCAGGGCGTTCGTGACCAGCTCGCTGACCAGCAACTCCGTTGTGTCGACGAGGGGTTCGAGGTCCCAGGACAGCAGCTGCCCGCGGGCGTACTCCCGGGCCCTGCCCACACTGCGCGGCTCGCGCGGCAGCGTCCAGTCGCCGACGGAATCGGCGGGCAAGCCCTGGACGCGGGCCATCAGCAGGGCGATGTCGTCCTCGCCGTGGTGGGTGTCGAGGGTGTTGAGGACCTGGTCGCAGACGTCCTCCAGAGGCGCGGAGGGGTCCGTGAGCGCGCCGACGAACGCCTGGAGACCCTCGTCCAGGGGGTGGTCGCGGCTTTCGACCAGTCCATCCGTGTAGAGCGCCAACAGTGCGCCTTCGGGTAGTTCGACCTCCACCTCCTCGAAGGGCTCCCCGCCGACGCCCAGCGGCATGCCCGGCGGCACGTCGAGCATCAGCGCGTCCTCGCCGGGCTCGACCAGCACGGGCGGCAGATGGCCCGCGTTGGCGAACGTGCAGCGACGCGTGACGGAGTCGTAGACCGCGTAGACGCAGGTGGCGAGGTACACCTCGGAGAGGTCCGCCTCTCGGGGGCGGCGGGCCGCGCGGGTGGCCTGCTGGACACCGCCGGGCGCGCCGAGGCCCCGGGCGATCTCGTCCAACGCGCTCAGGACTTCCGCCGGTTCGAGGTCGAGGAGCGCGAGCGTCCGTACCGCCGACCGGAGTTCGCCCATCGCCACCGCCGCCCGCAGGCCGCGCCCCATGACGTCCCCGACCACCAACGCCGTGCGGTGCCCCGGCAGTTCGATCACGTCGAACCAGTCGCCGCCGACCTCGCTGGGGCGGTCGGCGGAGGAGTTGCCCGGCAGGTAGCGGCAGGCGATGTCCAGACCGGAGGCCACCGGGTCGCCCGGCGGTAGCAGCGACCGCTGCAGTATCAGGGCCCGCTCGTGCTCACGGCGGTACAGACGCGCGTTGTCGATACAGACGGCGGCGCGCGCCGCGAGCTCCACCGCCAGGTCCCGGTCCCGGTCCCCGAACGGCTCGCTGCCCTTCGTACGGGCGAACTGCGCGAGTCCTACGACGGTGTCGTGGGCGACCATCGGCACGGCCAGCGTGGACTGGACGAGTCCGCCCTCCTCGGCGGGGACGAGCTGGGGGCGGGCGGTGCGCAGGGCGTCCGCACAAGGGGAGTTGAAGGGGTAGTGGTGGACCGCGCCGACGGCGACGGGCGCACCGCCCCCGACGAACGGCGCGTCGGAGACCGCGCTGGCGAAGGCGACCCGGCGCAGCTCCGCGCTGCCGTCGGCCAGGCCCGGCGGGGTCTCGTCGCCCGCCAGCAGCCCTTGGTAGAGGTCGACCGTGGCGAGGTCGCAGAAGCCGGGGACGACGACGTCGAGGAGTTCGCGGGCCGTGGTCTCCAGGTCGAGGGAGTTGCCGATACGGGCGCCTGCCTCGTTGAGAAGGGCGAGATTGCGCCGCGCGGCAGCGGCCTCGCGGGCCGCGGCGCGGCGGGAGGTGATGTCGGTTCCGAGCCATGCGACGCCGATGGGGCGCCCGGAGCCGCTGTGCACGCGGTACAGGTTGATGGACCAGTGCCGGCGGTCCTCGGAACCCGGCACGAAGCCCGTGACATGCATGTCCGTGATGGAGTTGCCAGTCTCCAGGACCCGCCGCAAAGTCGCCGCGACCCGCTCGGCCTCGGGCCGCTGGAGATAGTCGTGGACTCCGCGCCCGCGGTGGTCGTCGGGCGTGCCGCCGAAGGTGTTCGCGAACTGCTCGTTGACGCGACGGACCCGCAGGTCGGGGTCGATCAGAAGGAAACCGAAAGGAGATTGACCGAAAATCGACTGCGAGGCGGCAAGGTCGGTCTCGATGCTGCGCAGGGTGCGTACGTCGACCACGATGCAGACGGCGGCCTTCTCGCCCTCCTCGGTCCGCGTCGGCATCACATAGACCTCGGCGAGCCCCTCCCGCCCGGTCTCCCCCGCCGCCGCACCGGGCTGACGGAACGGGACCACTCCGGTCCACTCCCGCCCGTCGAGGATCTCGGCCATCTTGCGCTGACCCTGCTCCCGCAGGTCGGGGTCGATGAACGCCTCGATGGGGTCCATGCCGACCGCACGCTCGGCGGGGATGCCGAAGAGCTGCTCGGCGCGCAGACTCCACTGGTCGACGAGCCCGTCCGGGCCGATGGAGAAGGACGCGACCCTGATGTAGTCGTAGATGGAGCCGGGCGGACTGCTCTGCCACATGGCGTCGCCGTGAGGTGTTCCGTCGGTCCCGTCGAATCCGCCGAAGGAAGACAGGCCCCTCCCGCCCGTCGTCCCGCTCGTCGCATCGGCCGCGGCATCACCCGCGGCATCACCCGCGGCCTTTGCCTTCGCGCCGTCCGACGGGTCCTCGGACTCCGTGGCCTTCGCTGGTATCTCGCTCACGCGAACCGTCCCCTCCAGCTCACCGCGTCCGGTACCGGTCACCGGGGGCGGCTGCCCGCAGTATCCAGCACTACGGCGCCGCACAACACGGTGTTCACGATCACAGCACGGTCCCGACGGTTTTCGGTCCCGGCTGCGACAACACTTCCAGTCTTCTAACCAGCCGACACCTCGTCGAATCCCGCTCGCCGGACACTGCCACCGGCCTGATCCCATCGCTCTACAAGGCGGGTGTTCGCGTACAGCGTCCGAAGGGCCGGACCGGGCGCCGGCTCAGCCGGGCAGGGCCAGTTCGAACCACACCGTCTTGCCCGCCTCTCCGGGCCGGGTGCCCCAGCGGCGCGAGGAGTGGGCGACGAGTTGCAGTCCACGGCCGCTCTCGTCCTCGAGGCGGGCGACGCGCTCGCGCGGCGGGTCGGGGAGCGGGTCGGAGACCTCCACCAGCAGGACGTCCTCCAGGCCTGCGGGCCGTACGAGGCGTACGCCGATGGGTCCGGCGGCGTGCCGCAGGGAGTTGGTCACCAGCTCGCTGACGAGCAGGGCCGCGAGGTCTCCGAGGACGTCGAGCTCCCAGGTGCGCAGTTGGCCGCGGACGGCGGTGCGGGCGCTGCGGGCGGCTCCCGGTTCCGCGGGGAAGCTCCACTCGGCGCAGTCGCCTTCGGTGTCGATCACGCCGATCACTTCCCAGGCCAGAAGCCCACCCTTGTCCGGTTTCGTGGGGTTAATGGGCACATACCCGATATCCGGGACGGAGTACCGTCCACGGTGGGAGCTTGCTCCGCAGGGGGGTGCCGGGCGGCTGTTGGCTCGGGGGTGCGTGTTGCCTCGCGACCGCAGGTGCGTTGTGGCTGTTCGCGCCCACGCGGCGGAGCCGCCTATCTGCACAGCCCCGCGCCCCTACCCCCAGAGGGCGGCCAGCTCTTGGACAGCCGGGATGTCCTGGTCCAGCCAGGGCACGTCCCACAGCTCGTCCCGAGTGAGCCAGCGCAGTTCGTCGTGGTCCTGCAGGGACTTGGGGGCAGCGGAACCCGGGCGCAGGCGGGCCGTCCATACCTGTAGGACGTACGGCGGCCTCAGGGGCCACTCGCCCGGCACCGGAGCCACGGGGGCGGCGTCCACGCCGAGTTCTTCGTGCAGTTCGCGTACGAGGGCCGCCTCGGGGGTCTCGCCGGGTTCGACCTTGCCGCCCGGGAGTTCCCAGCGGCCGGCGAGTTCGGGAGGTGCGCTGCGGCGCGCGGCGAGCAGGCGGTCGCCGTCGAACAGGGCGGCGCCCACCACCACGATCCGTTCCGTCATGCGGGGGAGCCTACGGGAGTCAGTTGGCCGCGGCTGATCCGTTCTGCCCGTTCTGGCCTATGCGCTCGACCCAGTACAGCTGCTTGTGTCCGCGGTCGTCGAGGCTGTCCGCGATCTTCTGGGCCTCGGCGCGGGTCGCGTACCGGCCCACGCGGTAGCGATTGCCGTTGTCGTCCTGCCGAATGACGAGCCAGGGAAGCGTGATCGTGCCGTCGTTCATCGCGCCCCACCGCCCCTTCCCGCCCCGGCCCGACCGCTCCTCGCCCGCGGTTCGTGCCGTGCCCCACCCTCTAAGGAAACCGCAATCCGCATATGCCCGAGCCTACGCCTTACCTTTACGCAGCGAACACGCCTTTTCACAAAGAGGTACGCAACCGGCCAGACCGAGGGGGGCGCACGGAATCGAATGCGCCGCGCGCGGGCATCGACGCGTCCGGTCAGCGGCACGGCGGGCATGCGTGGGGCGACCTGCGAGAACGGCCAGATTCCAGCGGCGGACGGGCGGGTTCCGAGGGCGCGCGGAGGGGGTCGCGGCGAGGGGGCGGCGGGGTCAACTGCCGTGAAGGTGTGCGCTACTTCACTGGGAGGTGGTACGCCACGCGGTAGCGATCGGCGGGGATGACGACGTCGGCCGTCTCCACGGGGCGACCCGAGGCGAAGAAGGTGCGCTGGATGACCAGGACGACATGACCGGGGACACCGCCGAGGGTCACGAGTTCCTCGGCGAGGCCGGGGCGGGCGCCGACCTCCTCCGTGACGTTGTCCACGATCACGTCGATCGCCGCCATGCGCTCGACGACGCCCATGCCGCCGAGCGGGCCCTCCTCGGGAAGCATCACGGGCGTGCGGCCGGTGACCGCGAGGGGCTCCCAGGAGGTGGAGAGCATCATCGCCTCGCCGGCCTCGCGGAAGACGTACCTCGTGCACATCACGCGGTCGCCGGGCTTGATGCCGAGCCGCTCCGCGACGCAGCTGCTCGCCTCGGCCTGGGCGCTGCTGGACTCCCAGGTGCCGCGCCCCTCGCCGTCGGCCTGCTCCTGGCGGAAGGGGGTCGCGCCGCCGGCCGGGCGGAACCCGGAGCGGGCCACGCTGCGGGGCACGGGGCGCTCGCGGACGTAGGTCCCCGATCCGGAGCGGCCCTCGACCAGGCCCTCCGCCATCAGCACCTTGCGTGCCTCCAGCGCGACGGTGTCCGAGACGCCGTACTCCTCGCGGATTCTGGCCTGGGAGGGCAGTCGGGTGTGCGGTGGCAGCGAACCATTGACGATCTTCTTGCGGAGATCACCCGCGACACGCAGGTACGCCGGCTGCTCACCGAAAGTCACTGGCCGCTCCCATCAGGTTGTACAGACAGCAACAGCGTGGCAACCGTGGGTTGTGCCGTGCAAGCGAAGGCCAGAGAATCACTCGATGTGATGACATGTGCCCGCGGAGGGCTTTACGCAGGCACTTTCTCCCCGCTATAGCCGTGGTCACACCTGGAACTCGGAGGCGCCTTTGCCGCCGTTCCCGTCGTCGTCCCCGTCCTTGGATTCGGGCGGGGTGGCGTCCAGGCCCAGAGCCTTGCGGGCGGTGACGGCGAGGTCGGGTGTCGAGAGCGCCATGACGAGGTCGTAGTGCTCATAGAAGCCGTTCGCGTCACCGGCCTCGGCGGCGTGCGCCCATTCCTCCTGGCGTGCCGCGACCTCCTCGGCGACCTTCGCGACCGGCGTCCGCGCACCCGCCGCCCAGGAGTGGTCGTGCAGCATCCGGGCCTCCTCGGTGAGCGCGGCCGCCATCTGTCCGGCCCACTGGCGGTTGGCCGGCAGATCGTCGTCGGGGCTGTCCGTGGGCTGCCGGTCCAGGGCGGCGTTCTCGACGTCGACGGCCTTGAGATAGGCGGCCTGATCGGCGTTCAGGGTCTGCTCGTCGTTGCGCAACGAACCCTCCACACCGGCCTTCTCGTCGGTGTTGCCGAACAGGCAGGTGACCTCGCGGTCGCCGTAGCGCCAGCTCTGCCGGCTCGGCGTCAGGTAGTACACGTCGACGTCGTCGGGCACGGCCCAGGCGTCCATGGCGTAGCCGTAGCGCAGCGCGTAGCACCTGGTGTCGGCGGCGTCCGTGATCTCACCGTCGCCGGGGTAGTCGGCGCCGCCCGGCATCCGGAAGGTGGCGAAGACCTCGGCGTCGTGCAGGCCGGTGCAGGGCACCTTGTCGACGTCGTAGGCCACGCCATCCAGGGAACCGCTCGGAGAGTCGAAGCACTCGCCCTTGGTGAGGGAGTAGGCGCTGCCGTGGTCGCGTGCGGCGCCCTTCACCCGGTAGCCGAGCGCGGCGCCGCCGACCGGCACGGCCACCCACAGCACGAGCCCGAGGCTTGAGAGGACCGCACCGGTGACGGCCATCGCGCGTCCCCGCTCGCCGGTCCTCCTGATCTGGCGCAGCGCGACCAGCCCCAGCAGCAGCCCGAGGGCCGGAACGCAGCAGAGGATGCCGAGCACCAGGGCGGCTACGGCGACCCCGTTGACCGGCGCAGGCGTGTTGTGCGGGCGGTAGCCCTGCCCCCAGGGCTGGTACGGGTACGGCCCGGGAGGCGGGGGTGGTGTGGACACGGCTGCCGTGCTCCTGGTTCGGACGACTGACGCACAGAACTGGCGTACGGAACGGACGTACGACTGGGCGCATGGTAAGCGTGCGGTGAGGAGAAGAGGACCCCCCGCCTCCGTTACACCTGCCCACGCTCTGTCTGCAGCAGTGCCACGCACCGCCCCAGCGGTCGGCGCCTCGCGTTTCTCGTCCGGGGTGCGTTCGAACACCGCACAGGCGCTGAGAGCCGTTGCGCTTCTGCTCCGGTCTGGGCCGGAGGTGCGTCCAGGTTGGCCGATGCCGTCGTCACCGGCGGGCGGGCGGGAGGGCGCGGCGCGGGCAGCCGCCGAAGGCATCGCATCGGACGCGCGCACCGGCGCCTCGCCCGCACCGGAGCCGTTCACCGTGGCGTGGGTGGACGGGATCTGAGGGCCGCCCCGGCGGTTCAGTCGCGGAAGCCCGTGCGGCGGGTGCGCTTCTCCCAGGCGAGGACGTCCTCGCGTACCTGGTCGAGGTGGGCGAGGACCGCACTCACGCCGTCGTCGCCGAGCGGCAGGCGCAGCGGGGTCTGCCCCGCCTCCAGCGCGGCCAGGATGAGCGCCGCCGCCTTGGCCGGGTCGCCGGCCCGGTCGTCGAAGCCCGCGTCGACCATCGCCCGCGTACCGCCCACGGTGGCGTACGCCCCGCCGTCGGCGCTGGCCTGCGTCGCGTCGTACAGCGAGGTACGGAAGGCGCCCGGCTCGACGACGAGGACCTTGATGCCGTACTCGGCGACCTCGCCCGCGAGCGCCTCGGACATGCCCTCCAGGGCGAACTTCGTCCCGCTGTACGCAGAGAAGCCGGGGTAGGACGTCTGCCCGCCCATGCTGCTCATCTGCACGATCGCGCCCGAGCGCCGCGAGCGCATGTACGGCAGTACGGCGCGCACCAGGGCGGCCGGGCCGAAGACGTGCACGTCGAACAGGGCGCGCAGCTCGTCCTCGGTGGTCTCCTCGAAGGCACCGACATGGCCGCGGCCGGCGTTGTTGACCAGGACGTCTATCCGCCCGTGCCGCGCCACCACGTCCCGTACCGCCGGTTCGGCGGCGGCCGTGTCGGCGACGTCCAGACGCAGCGCCTCGACCTGGTCGGGGTGGGCGGCCACGAGGTCGTCCAGCCCCTCGGGCCGCCGCACGGCGCCCACCACGACATCGCCGTCGGCGACGGCCGCCTCGGCGATGGCCCGCCCGAGTCCGCTGCCGGCACCGGTGATCAGCCACACCTTGTTCACGAGAACCCACCTCTCCGAGCAATGCTCCGAGTGCCTCTCTGAGCAACTCCTGAACCAGGCTGCTCCTGTGGCGAGTTGTCCGTCCAAGACCTACGGTGACAACCGATGGCTATGACGGCGGACGTTCATGTGCGGGACCTGCGGTATTTCGTCACGGTCGCCGAGGAGCTGCACTTCACGCGTGCGGCCGAGCGGCTGTACGTCTCGCAGCCCGCACTGAGCAAGCAGATCCGGGCGTTGGAGCGGCAGTTGGGGGTGGAGCTGCTGCGGCGCGACCGGCACGGCGTGGCGCTCACCGCGGAGGGCGCGGCGCTGCTGCCGCACGCCCGGAGGGTGCTGGACGCGTGGGCGCAGGGTGCGTCCGTGGTGGCTCAGGCGCGGGCCGCGCAGCGCAGCACCCTGGTGGTGGGCATGAGCACCAGCCCCGGCCGCGGCGGTCTGCTGCCCGCGCTCCGCTCCCGCTTCACCGCCTCGCATCCGGAGGCGGCGGTCCGCCTGCGCCAGGTGCGCTGGGACGACGCGACCGCGGGCCTGGCGGACGGCGACACGGACCTGGCCTTCGTCTGGCTGCCCCTGCCCGGTCAGGACCGCTACGCCTGGACGGTCGTCGCCGAGGAACCCCGCCTGGTCGCCCTCCCCGGTACCCACCCGCTCGCCTCCCGCCCCGAGATCGACTTCACGGACCTGGCCGAGGAACCGTTCCTGGCCCTGCCGAAGAGCGCGGGACCGCTGCGGGACCACTGGCTGGCGGTCGAGGAACGCGCGGGCCGGCTCCCCCGCGTCGGCGCGGAGATCGCCAGCACGGAGGAGACCTACGAGGCCCTGGTCGCGGGCCTAGGCGTCTGCCTGGTGGCGGTGGGCAACGTCCCGCTGATCACCCTGGGCGGCGTCGTGACCCGCCCCGTCCGCGGACTCGCACCCAGCCGGTACGTGCTGGCCTGGCGAAAAGGAGACCGCAGGCCACTGGTACGGGCGTACGCGGATGCCTGCCGCCGGGTCACGGAGCAGGCCCGCGGAGGCCTGACCGCCCCATCGAGGGCGGCGGCGAGCAGCCACGATGACGGCGAGTGAGCCTGCACCGCCGACCCGCCGACCCGTCGGCCATCATCCGTGCTGCCGCCCGGGGCAGCGTGAAGCCACGCTGTGGTGGGACCGCGCCTACACGTTGAACCGGGATTCCATGACAAGGCTCTGACCTGCGGGAATGCGGGCACATCCCAGCACCATCCCAGCACGGGAGCCGCGACAAAGTACAAGAAGATCCAAGGCTACGCCCCCAAGCCGGCCGTACAGCTCTCCAGACGCTGTAATAGTTCCTGTACTAGACTAACCCCCGTGAAGTCGCCCCGCCCCGGAGGCACGGAGAACATCTCCGTCTCGATGCCCTCGGAACTCCTTGGTGCTCTGCGCACGCGCACCGGCAAGCGTGGCGTGTCCGCGTACGTGACTGCGGCAGTCCGGCATCAGCTGGCGATGGACGGGCTCGCCGAGATCGTGGCCGCCTACGAAGACGAGTACGAGCCGCTGAGCGAGGCCGAGGTGCAGGCCGCGCAGCACGAACTATTCGGTGACGCACCGGCGCCGTACGCGTCCGGCGACAGCGCCGCATGAAGGCACCCGCGGCCAGGTCCCTGGTTCTGGACTCCCAGGCGTTGTCGCTGCTCCTGCGCAACGACCGCCGGATGATCACCCGGATCGAGGCCGCCCGGCGGGTGGGCGTGCCCGTCCTCGTGTCGGCCCTGACGGTGGTGGAGGCCGCCTACGGGAAGACGGACACCGCCCGGCTGCACTGGGTGCTCTCCCGCCTTCAGGTCCAGGAAGTCACCCAGGCGGACAGCCTCACCGCGGTGCAGCTGCTGAGCGACGCCGGTGGCCTGCACGGCCACAAGTACGCCATCGACGCTCTCGTCACCGCGATGGCGCTCCGCGTCCCGGCGCCCGTCCTGGTGCTGGCCTCGGACCGCGACGACTGGTCGAGACTGTGCGACGACCGCGTACAGATAAAGGACGTCTGACTCTAAAGGACGTCTGACTCGGGGCTGCCGCGATCCTTCTGTGCCTACGCGGGCCTTCACCGCCGCGACCCTGACCGGTTTCGCCACCTTCGGCGTGCTCTCCCATCACCTGGTGACCCGCCATCTCATGGCCACCGCGACGGTACCCCTGCTGTACGCGGCGGGCATGGCCGCGGACGCGGTGGCGGCGTTGGCCACGGGCTGGCTGTACGATCGACCGGTTCGGCGCCCAGGTCCTGGTCGTTCTGCCGCTGCTGTCCGCCGCCGTTTCGGCGCTCGCCTTCACCGACACGGTGGCCATCGCGGTGGTGGGTGCCCTGGCGTGGGGCGCCGCTGTCGGTGTCCAGGAGTCCACTCTGCGCGCCACCATCGCCGATCTGGTGCCGACCGGTCGCCGGGCCACCGCCTACGGCGTCTTCGCCAGGAACATGGGCGTCGCCGCGCTGGCCGGTGGGGCGCCGACCGGGGCGCTGTACGACGTATCCGTCCCCGTTCCGGTCATCGTTGTCGCCGGCATCCAGGCCGCGGCGCTCGTCCTGCTGTGGACCACCCGGGCTGCGCGGTCAGATGCGCAGATGTCTCCCAGTGGGTGAGCCTGCGACTGAAAGGGGCAGCACGTCCACGCCGTCCGGGGTTGCTGCCGCATCTTGACGATCCGGGGCTCGAGCCTGTCCTTCCGGTCGCGGGCACTTCGATCTCGACCGGATGAACTCGGTGATGGAGGTCTTCCGCAGGCTCCCATGAGGCGCGTCACCCGGCAGACTCTGTGGTGTGGTGGGCCCATCCCCTGCGCGGCGGGTGGGCACTGCCGGCATCACGGCGGTGCACCGTCACCGCGGCGGCGGCCGTGGAATCGGCCGGCCAAGGGCTGCGCTGTCCAGGAACGGCAACGCGTGTGCGACAGGCCCGGTCACGAGAGTCGGCGAACGGCGCACGGAGGCCACCCGCAAAGGAATCCCGCGCCGCCCGTAATGGTTTCGCCAAATCTCCCAGCAGCAGAGCCCCCACACCTTGTTAGGTGAGCCTTACCTGACTTAACTTCGGTGTGCTTCCTGTGCACGAAAGACCGGAGTCCCTCATGTCCAGCGCGAACATCGCCCTGCTCGGCGCCATCGCGGGTTTCACCATCTACCTCGGCCTTCCCGTCGGTCGCCTGCGCACGCCCACACCGCGCCTCAAGGCGGGCCTGAACGCCGTGGCCATCGGCATCCTGACCTTCCTCGTCTGGGACGTCCTGACCCACGCCTGGGAACCGGTCGACGAGGCGCTGAGCAAGCACACATGGGCGAACGTCGCGTCCGGGGGTGTCACCCTGGCCGTAGGACTCACGATCGGGCTGGCCGGGCTCGTCCACTACGACGCCTGGGTCAGCCGCCGCCGTACGGCCGCCGCGCGGCCCACGGGGCCCGGTGCCGCTGCCACCGCCGAACTGGCCCCGACGACCCGCAGCCAGGCCAGTTCGCTGGCCCTGATGATCGCCACCGGCATCGGCCTGCACAACTTCGCCGAGGGCCTGGCCATCGGCAACTCCGCCGCCCAGGGCGAGATCTCCCTCGCCCTCCTGCTGATCATCGGCTTCGGCCTGCACAACGCCACCGAGGGCTTCGGCATCGTCGCCCCCCTGGCCGCCGAAGGCGAACGCCCGTCCTGGGCGACCCTGCTGTGGCTCGGCCTGATCGGCGGCGGCCCCACCTTCCTCGGTACGCTCATCGGCCAGCACCTGGTCGACGACACCCTGTCGATCGCCTTCCTCGGCCTCGCCGCCGGGTCGATCCTCTACGTGGTCATCGAACTGCTCGCCGTCGCCCGCAAGACCGGGCTGAAGACCCTCACGACCTGGTGCATCCTGCTCGGCCTCCTGCTCGGTTTCGCCACCGACGCCGTGGTCACGGCAGCCGGCGCCTGAAAGACGGCGACACTCCCGCGCCGGTGACCACTGAACCTCCGTGTCCCTGGTTCCCAGCCAGCGTCACGGGCCGGGTGCCGATCCCGGAGCGCGCCATCGTCTGCCCGCCGGTGCGGGGTCGCCACCGCGAGGGCGATTTCCTCCGGACCCTCGGTCCGGGCCCGGTTGCCCGAGTCGTAGCCCAGGAGTAGGGCCTGCCTGTGTTCGTCGTCGGCCGACCCGGCACGGGCGAGGTGTGGTGGCCCCGTGCGGCTGACGGGGTGTCCTCGTGCGCGGGCGACGCGCGCAGGCCGGAGCCGGATGCGGGCGTCGAGACCGCCGTGGAGTGCGGAGTCGAGTGTGACGTCGCACCCGTCGACCTGGGTGGGCCGCTGGATCCTGGAAGCCGTCTCGGATCTCGCGGACCACCAGGCCCTGACCAGGGAGAATGGAGAACTCTCGCTGGAGTATCTAGGGTCAGCGCGTGGCTTTTATTGTGGTGTGCGAAGACGACGCGGCGGTCCGCGGGATCCTCAAGCGCGCCCTGGAGCACGACGGTCACACGGTCTCCGTCGCCGCCACGGCCGACAGCCTGCTGCGGCAGCTCGCACCGGCTCCCCAGCTGGTCGTCCTGGATCTCGGGTTGCCGGACGCCGACGGCCGCGATGTCTGCCTGGCCCTGAGGGCTCGCGGCGTCGACGTGCCGGTGTTGATGCTCACCGCCTTGGACGGCCTGCATCACAAGGTGGGCGGCTTCGAGGCTGGCGCCGACGACTACATGACCAAACCCTTCGACATCCCGGAACTGCTGGTCCGCGTCCGGGCGCTGCTGCGCCGGGCCACCGTGGCGCCCGCGCCGCACGAGGTCGTCCTCGATCCGGCGAAGCATGTGGTGACCTGCGATGCGGTGAGCATGAGTCTGACGCCGACCGAGTTCCGGCTACTGGGCCGCCTGATCGCTTCGCAGGGCGACGCGGTGCGTCGGCACGCCCTCGTCGCCGCCGGCTGGCCGCACGGAGCGCAGGTCAGCGACAACACCCTCGACTCCTACGTGCGCCGGCTGCGGGCCAAGCTCGGTCCGCTGGGTGTGGCCGAACGTCTGGCGACCGTCCGCGGCGTGGGCTACCGATGGCAGTGACGGGCTTCCGCAGAAGCGTCGTCGCGCTCACGGTCCTGATCGCCACCGCCGTGGTCGCCATCCTGGTCGTCGTCTCGCACGTGCTGCTGAGCAGGGTGACGGACGCCGACGCGCACGATCTGGCCCGTACGCGCGCCGAGGCGGTCGCGGCGAACGTCAGCGCCAGGGGTGGCCGTGTCGTGCTCACGGAGAACAGCAGCGAGGCGCTGGACGAGGTCGCCTGGGTGTATGCCGACGGCCGTCTGATCGACGGGAACGTGCCGCCGAGCGTTGTCGATCGCGTGGACGAGATGGCGGACTCGGGGCGATCGCAGACCGCGACCGTCGGCGACTACCTCCTGTACGCGCGGCAGGTCCCGGTCGACGGCCATCACGTCATGGTGATCGTCCGGGTGGACCTCACGCCCTACGAGACTTCCGAGCAGCGCAGCCTGACCTTGTCGCTGATCCTGGGCGGCCTCACGATCCTCCTGGCCGGCGGCGTCGCGCACCTCGTGGTGCATCGCGCGCTGCGGGTCGTGCACGAGATGGCCGCTCTCGCCGACGACTGGGGTCATCACGAACCCGGGCGCCGCTTCAACCTCGGCGTCCCCCGCGACGAGTTCGGGGAACTGGGACAGACCCTGGACCGCCTCCTGGAGCGCGTCGACAACGCGCTGGCGGACGAGCGCCGGCTCACCGACGAGATCGCCCACGAACTGCGCACACCGCTCACGGTCCTGCGGGGCGAGGCGCAGCTGGCTCAGCTGTCCGGCGACCCGGTGACGCCGGAGGCAGTGCTGAGCGAGGTCGACCGCCTCGATGCGGCGATCACGACGATTCTCCGTGCAGCACGCGCACGGACGGAGGAGGGGACCCGGTGCGATCTGCGTTCCGCAGCGCGGCAGGCGATCGGCAGCCGCGCGGTCGAGATCGCCTTTCCCGCGAAGATCGAGGTGGCCGTGGCGCCCGACGTCGCCGTGTCGCTGCTGTCACCCCTGCTGGAGAACGGCCTGCGGCATGCGAAGTCCCGGGTGTGGATCACTGCGCGCAACCTGGGCGGGGCCATCGTGGTCGATGTCCTGGACGACGGCCCAGGGTTCGATCCCGCCGAGGTCGACCGGGTCTTCGAAGCGGGTGTGACCGGCGGCGACGGGTACGGGCTGGGGTTGCCGGTGGTCCGGCGCATCGCCACCTCGGCCGGTGTGGAGGTCCGCGCGATCGCGGACGGCCGCGGCCACGTCGAGGTGACACTCCCGGCGGCGCGGGGGACCACGTAGTCAGGTTGCTTGCAGGTTCCCCGCGTAAACCTCCCTGCATGACAACGACAACGGAAGCACGCACGCGCAGCGGGCGCCTCATGCTCAACAAGGTCCCCGAGGTCACCATCTGGTTCTGGGTGATCAAGATCCTGTGCACGACCGTGGGTGAGAGCTTCGCCGACTGGATCAACATGAAGCTGGGCGTCGGCCTGGTGAACACGGCCTGGATCTTCACCGCGGTGTTCGTGGTGGTTCTCGGCGTCCAGTTGCGGCTGAAGCGGTACGTCCCGTTCCCGTACTGGCTGACCGTGGTCGTTGTCAGTGTCACGGGCACCCTGTACACCGACATCCTGACCGACCAGCTCAACGTGCCGCTGTGGATCAGCTCCGCCGTGTTCTCGGTCCTGCTCGCCGTGGTCTTCGGCGTGTGGTGGCTGCGCGAGCGCACCCTCTCGATCCACTCGGTGACGACGCTGCCGCGTGAGTCGTTCTACTGGCTCGCCGTTCTCGTCACCTTCGCGCTCGGCACCGCGACCGGCGACTGGACCCTCGAGCTCACCGGCTGGAGCCCGGGAGTCTCGGTGCTGTTGCCGCTCGGCCTCATCGCGGCGATCACGCTGCTGTGGAAGTTCGGCGCGAACCCGGTGCTTTCCTTCTGGCTCGCCTACATCCTGACCCGCCCGCTGGGCGCCAACATCGGCGACTGGCTCGCCTCCCCGAAGGTCGCTCAGCCGGGCGAACCGACCGGCCTCGCACTGGGCACCTTCACCACCAGTCTGATCTTCCTTGGCCTGATCCTGGCGACCGTGGTCTACCTGACGGTGACGCGCTCCGATGTGACCGAGACCTACGAGGCCGCCCACGCCGCACACGCCACCGGCGACCCGCGCAGGGAGCGCATCGGACTGGCGGGCTTCGGCCTCCTCGCCGTTGCCACCACGGGCCTGCTGGTCTGGGCGCACAGCCAGCCGCACACCGGCCCGGCGCCGGAGACCGACGCCACCTCCACCGTTCACCTCGCCCCTGGCCAGGCCGTGAAGAAGTTCCCGTCCACGAAGGTCGACGCTCTGAAGGCACTCGCATCGACCGCGCTCAAGGACGCACGGTCGGGGAACGCGACCGGGGCCCACACCGCCACCCAGTCGCTGCGTGATCTCTGGGATGCCGACCAGGCATCGTTGCAGCCGCTGGACAACACCGGCTGGACGTTCATCGACGCCCAGATGGACAGCGTCCTGAAGACCTTCGGCATCGACCACCCGAACCCGCCGATGTCGCCGGCCCGGCAGGAGGCCGAACTCAACACCCTCCTCACAGACATGCGCTGACAAACATGATCGGCGGCGACTCCCCTGGGGCCGCCGCCGATCACGCTCTCGCGGTGCACTGGATCAGTGACGCAATGGTCGCCGACGCGCCCGTCTTCGACCAGGTGCTGCCCGAGCTGCTGCGCGTCACCGATGGCCGCACCCTGCTGGCGTGCCCTGAGGAACACGACCGCCACATCATCCCCACGGCTGCCGACCTGGGCCGGAGTAGGACCTGGGACTGCCTCATGGAAGCACGCTCGGCGTGCGAGGACTGCCGTCAATGGCTGCGCCCGGGTGGCGACATCGTTGCGCTGGGCGTCAGGTTCTCGACCGGTCTGTCTGCGACCTGCCGGCCTTCCAAGGCGCCCATGGCGGAACCCGGTTCGCAGCCTGCACACCGCCCGGCACCGGCTCGGTCCCTCGATCGAGCAGCTACCGGGGTTCCTGCTCCAGCCGGTAGCCGTGGCCTCGCAGGGTGGTGATCTGCGGCAGGCGTGCGGGGCGGGGGGAGGACTTCGCCGCGGCGGTGAGGCGGCGGCGTAGGCCGGCCATCGTGACGTCGAGGGTCTTGGTGGAGCCGAACCAGTTCTCGTCCCAGACCTCCGCCATGAGCTTCTCGCGGGAGACGGCCTCGCCGGGGTGCCGGCCGAGCAGGGCGAGCAGGGCGAGCAGTTCGAACTCCTTGGGGCGCAGCGGGACATCGACGCCGTGCAGGGTGCAGCGGCGGGCCGTCTCGTCCAGGACGAGGTCACCGAGCATGACCGGTTCCGGTGGCGGGGAGGCGGGGGTCCGGCGGCGCAGATGGGCGCGGAGCCGGGCGAGGAGCACGGTCAGGCTGAAGGGTTTGACGAGGTAGTCGTCGGCCCCCGCGTCCAGGCCGGCGATGACGTCGATGTCGTCGGTGCGGGCGGTGAGGATGATGATCAGCAGGTCGGGGAAGCGGGCGCGCAGTGTCCGGGCGACATCGAGACCGTCCATGTCGGGCAGGCCCAGGTCCAGGAGCAGCACGTCGTAGGGTCCCTGCCCCGCCTCGGCGAGGGCTCCCGCCCCGGTGCGCCTCCAGGCGGGGGCGTAGCCGTTGCTGCGGAGCCCCGTTTCGAGGTGGCGGCCGATGGTGTCGTCGTCCTCCACGACGAGGACACCCAAACGGCCCCGGTCCGGTGCTGCTGGTGTGCGCATGGTCGGCAGCGTACGGGCCGCAGGGCCGTTCGGTGTGTTCACAGGTCGCGCAGTTCCTCGACGGCTGGGCGTCGGGCCCGCCGCACTCCGTTCAGGGCGGCGGCGAGCACGGCGGCCATGGCGGCGGCCGCGGTGAGCGTCAGATAGCCGCCCGGGACGGCGAGTGAGGCCGGCGGGGGGTCGAAGACGCCGCTGAGGACCTTGACCAGCATCTCGGACAGCGCCCAGCCGATCAGCGCACCGCCTGCCAGGCCGCCGACGGTCAGCAGGACCGCCTCGGTGAGCACCATGCCGCGCAGGTGGCGGCGCGTCGCACCCAGCACGGTGGTGATCGCGAAGGTGCGGCGGCGCTCGGCGAGTCCGAGGGCGAGGACCAGGCCGCCGGCCCCGGCGGCCAGCAGGACCGCGAAGGCCAGCTCGATCCGGGTCAGGCCGGCCAGGTCGACCGAGGTCAGGCTGGTGCCGACGGTGCCCCGGGTCTGGGTGAGGTCGGTGACGGTGGCCGTTGCGCCCAGCTGCTTGCGCAGTTGTGTGGCCGCAGCCTTCTGGTGGGTGCCGCCGGTATCGACGAGGAAGGCGCCGACCGCGTCGCTGCCGGTCGCCTTGGCCACGTACGAGGCGTTGGCGACGAAGAAGCTGTCCTTCGGCGCGGTCGGGAACTCCTTGGCGATCCCGGCGTAGTGGAACGGCACCGTGCGCAGAGCCTTTGTCTTGGCGTCCTGGATGCGCAGGTTGAGGGTGTCGCCGGGCGAGAGTTGGAAGTCCTGCACGGTCTCGGCGCTGACCAGGAGGTTGTCGGGGCGCTGGGCAAGGCGTTGCATCAGCTGCCGGGCGGTCCCGCCGGCGAAGTACGCGTCCTGAAGGGAGGTCGCCGAGGCGATGGTGTCCGGGCGTACGCCATAGAGGTCCTGGAGGTCGGAGCCGACGTAGGCGAACCGGTGCTGGAGCGGCTCGACGTGGCGGACGCCGGGGACCTTGAGAGCCCCGGCCGCGCTCGGCGGGGTCTGGGTCCCGGGCGGTTCGGTAACGGTGACGTCGGCGCCGTTGGTCAGGCGGGCGTCCACCTCGGCCTGCTGCTGGTACGTGGAGTTGAAGACCGACGTGGACACGGCGAACGACACCGCGAGTGCCAGCAGCACCATGGAACGGGCCAGGGTGCGGCGGCGCCGGGCGAGGACCGCCGCTGTCGTCCCGGCCAGTGTCGACGTGAGGGGACGCGCGAGCCTGGCCAGGACGGGGCGGCCGTGGGCGAGTGCCAGGAGCGTGAGCCGCCACAGCAGCAGAGCGGCTCCGATCCATAGCAGCGCCGGCCCCAGAAAGGCCCAGTACGACACGGAGATGCTCGGTACGCCCTCGGGGGCGAGGACGAGCGCGTACTGGTTGCCGGACGACGCGCGGAAGACCAGCCATGAACCGATCAGCAGCATGAAGTCCAGGCCGATCCGCATCCACCAGGGCGAACCGGTGCGCCGGGCGCTCCTGCGGGTGTCGGCGACCGTCACCGTGCGCAGGTCGCGCACGGCGGGAACCAGTACCGCACCCGCGGCGACCGCGGCGCCGAGGGTGAACGCGACGGCGTACCAAAGGACCCAGGTGCCTGCACCGGCACCGAATGAGACGGCCCCGAAGGCGAGTCGGCCGGTCAGCGCGGCGATGCCGAGGCCGGCGAGCCCGCCGACCACGCCGACGAGCACCGCCTCCAGGCCCGCCAGGGACACGATCCGGCGGGGCGCGAGACCCCGCAGCCGCAGCAGCGCCTGCTCCTGGCGGCGCCGTTCACCGCCGGCGCCCGCGACCGCGACGGTCAGCGAGGCGGCGAGAACCGCGCCGGGCACGCCGAGGAAGAGGAAGAGGATCTGCGCGTACAGGGCGTCCTGGCGGGCCGAGTCAAGTGCGGCGCCCAGGTTGTCGCCGACAAGCACCGAACCCGCGCCCCGGGCCTCCAGGTTGTGGGCGGCGCCGGTCACCGAGGTGAACGCGGCGGCCGGGTCGTGGGGCAGGGCGGCGTCGCGGGCGACGTGGACCTGTGTAGTCACGGAGGTGGCGCCCCGGGTCAGGGAGGCGAACTGCGCGGCGGGCAGGAGCAGCACGTTGTCGGGCGGCGCGACGGGCTGGGACTGGGTGGGCGCGCCGACCTTCTGGAACAGCGAGTCGGCCTGCGGGAGGTCCACGACCCCGTCCACGCGGACCTGGCGCACCCCTGTCGTCCCGGGCAGCCTGATGCCGACGGTGGAGCCGGGGGCCGCGTGCAGGTTCGAGGCGGTCTGCTGGGCCAGGAGCACGCCGGTGGGATGGCCGGTCAGGGCGCGGACCTCGCCGGGGAAGAGGGTGCGGTAGTTGTCGGGGAGGCCGAGGATTATGCCGGGGCCGGTGGTCTGGGTGCTGCCCTGCGTGGTGGCTGTGAAGCCGCTGGTGTGCGCGAAGCCGACCGGGACGGCCGCTCGTACGCCGGGCGTCTTGCGCACCAGGGACAGTGCCGCGTTCGGATCGGCGCCGGGCTGCACCTCGACCTGCCAGTCCACGGCGACCGAGCGCACCGCGCGCTGCGTCATGGTCGCCTTGGACGCGGTCAGGAAGGAGCCGAGCGCCGCGACGAGGGCGACGGCGAGGGCGATCCCGGCCATGGCGGCGAGGAGTCTGCCGGTGCGGTGGCGCGCGAGACCGCTCGCCCAGGAGCTGATCATGAGGGTTCTCCAAGACGGTGGGCAGTGTCCGCATCCACGCGGTCGGCATCCACGCTGTCCGCGGACGTCAGCCGCCCGTCGCGCATGGCGTGCCGCTCGGTGAGGCGGGCGGCGACCACAGGGTCGTGGGTGGTGACGACCAGGGCCGCACCCGTCTCGTCGGCCGCGGTCAGCAGCGCGTCCAGTACGCGGCTGCCGGTGGCGTGGTCGAGGCGGCCGGTGGGCTCGTCGGCCAGGATGACCCGCGGTGCCTGCGCCAGTACCCGGGCGGCGGCCACACGCTGGGCCTGGCCGCCGGAGATCTCCTCCGGCAGCCGGTCGGCCAGGTCGGCGGCGCCCACCATGGCGAGCGCGCCCAGAGCCGCTTCGCGGGCCCGGTCCTCGGGCACCCCGTCGAGCACCAGCGACAGCGCGGTGTTCTCGACGACGTCGAGTGCCGGGATCAGGCTGTCCCCCTGGAAGACCAGTCCGATGTCCCGTAGCCCGGTCAGCCCGGGCCAGGTCACCGTGCCATTGGTGGGCTGTTCCAGACCCGCGAGCAGGTGCAGCAGTGAGGACTTGCCCGAACCTGAGGGCCCGACGATCGCGAGCCGGTCCCCGGCGTGGATCCGCAGCCCGGCCCCGTGCACGGCGACGACCGCGTTCGGGCCGCGGCCGAAGGTGAGGGCGGCGTCCTGGCAGTCGATCAGTACGTCAGCCGGAGACATGGCGCATCTCCCGAACGTTCCGGCCGGACATTCCGGCACTCGCCTCTGCGGCCTCCGTCACCCGGCCGTCGTCCAGCGTGATCATTCGGTCGGCGATCCGTACCGCCTCCGCGCTGTGCGTGACAATCAGGACCGCGCAGCCGTCCTTGGCGCGGTCTCGCAGCATCTGCAGGACCAGATGCTCGGTGCCGCCGTCGAGTTCGCCGGTCGGCTCGTCCGCGAGCAGCACGGAGGGCGAGTTGGCCAGCGCGACGGCCAGCCCGGCGCGTGCCAGCTCCCCGCCGGACAGCTGCCGGGGCAGCGCGTGCCGGCGTTCCCCCAGCCCCACCTGCTCCAGCAGCGCCTCCGCGGACGCGGCGGGCCGGCCGCGTACCGCGCCTTGTGCCAGGCGCACGTTGTCGCGCGCGCTCAGATGGGGCAGCAGATTGCGGGTCTGCAGCAGCACGCCGATGTGCCGGGCCCGCAGCCGGGCGCGCTCGGTCTCGGGCCGGTGGCTGATGCGCACGCCATCCACGTGCACATCGCCACCCGAGGGCTCGTCGAGCCCGGCCAGACAGGACAGCAGCGTGGACTTGCCGGCCCCGGACGGGCCCACCACAGCCACCGTCTCGCCGCGCGCCACCCGCAGCGACACCCCGCGCAGCGCGAGTGTCTCCTCCTCGCCGGCCCGGAAGAAACGGTACA
Organism: Streptomyces sp. NPDC051172; assembly: GCF_040682555.1. Taxonomy (NCBI): domain Bacteria; kingdom Bacillati; phylum Actinomycetota; class Actinomycetes; order Kitasatosporales; family Streptomycetaceae; genus Streptomyces; species Streptomyces sp. NPDC051172. The sequence continues at coordinate 33,363 of NZ_JBFBBE010000053.1, read as the reverse complement.
GCTCGCGGGCGGTGAGCCCGTCGTCGTACGCCCCTGCGGACATGCCGCTCACCGCCAGCCGAAGGAGTCGCTGACGATACGCCACGGGTCCACGTTGTCGGCGTTCACCGGACCGGACAGCGTGAGGTCTACCTCGTGACCCTGCTTGTAGAAGGCGTACCGCTCGAAGGCGTCCCGCACGACCTTGCCGGTGACCGGGTCCGGGGCGGAGTCGCCCTGGTAGGTCAGCAGTACGGCGCTGCCTGACTTCCGCTTGACGACGGTCACCTTCGGATTCGCGAACTTCGTTACCTGGCTGCGCAGTCGAGGCACGACGGTGTTGGTCACCGAACCGGTGGTGGGCGCTGCCGGGGCGGAGACAGCGGAGATCTGGACGCGATTGAGCTTGTCCGTGAAAACGGTCGTGGTGCCCTGCACGGTACGGGCCCAGCCCTCGGGCACCTTCACCGTGAAGCCGGTGAAGCCGGTGGACGGCTGGAAGGCGACGTACGCCTGGTTGTCGGGGATGTCGCCGGGAGGATTTGTCTCCGTGGGCGCCGCGTTCGGCGCGGACCCGGTCGATGACGTCGATGCCGAGGACGAACCGCCCCCGGCGCCCGATCCGGTGCCGGAACACCCGGCGGTCACCGCCGCTGCGAGCACCAGCCCGACCCCTACGACGGCGGACTTCCGTACACATGTCATGGCCACTGCCCTCCACCAAATGCCTGGGACCGGACGGTCACGCTCCAGACGCTAGGAGGGATGCGGTTAACGGACCGCGCGCCGACGGTTAGACGACGGCAAAAGCGCGTGACGGGTCCCGTACGACCTGGTGGGCGGCCCGCATGATGAGGGCATGAGACAGCGTGTGGTGCGGGTGGCCCTGACCGCGGTCCTGGTCGCCCTGGTCCTGCTCGCCGTGCCCCTGGCCCTTGCTATCAGGTCCTCCCTGTACGCCGGCCAGCGGGACGCGCTGGAACGGGCGGCCCTGGCCGCCGCCGTCCGGGTGAACCCGGACTACGCGGCCGGCGACCCTGCGGAGCTGCCCGCGGCCGCGTCCGGGCAGCGTCTGGGCCTGTACGATCCGCGGCTGCTGCTGCGCACCGGAACCGGGCCACGGACCGGCGACGACGCGGTCCGTCGGGCCCTGGACGGCAAGGTGTCCCGGTCCTCGTCGGGCGGTGAGCTGGTCGTTGCCGTGCCCGTCTCGCACGCCGAGCAGGTCATCGGCGTCGTCCGTGCCTCCTCCCCCCTGACGGACGTACGAGGCCGGGTGCTCGCCGGCTGGGCCGCCCTGGCGGGCGTGGCAGTGGTCGCGCTGACCGTCGCCGTTCTCGTCGCCCGCCGACAGGCGCGGGCGCTCGCCGCACCGCTGGAGGACCTCTCTCGGCACTGCCGGGCGGTGGCCGAGGGCGATCTGACCGCACGTGCCGCACCCGGTACCATCGCCGAGATCGACCAGGTCGCCCGCACCCACAACGACATGCTGCACAGCCTTACCGAACTCCTGCGTCACGAGCGGAACTTCAGCGCCAACGCCTCACACCAGCTGCGCACCCCGCTGACCGGGCTTCAGCTCACCCTGGAGTCCGGACTCGCCCAGGACGACGCCCGGCCTGCGCTGGAGGAGGCCCTGGAAGCCACCCGCAGGCTGCACGAGACCGTGGAGGAAGTGCTCCGGCTGTCGCACTCCGCCGGTCTGCCCCGGGCCACCGCGCCGGACAGGCCGGTGAGGGAGCTGCTGGCACGGACCGAGGAGCGGTGGCACGGACTGCTTGCCCGCGACGGCAGACGGCTTGAGCTCGCCGTCCAGGACGTGCCGGACGACGTACACGTCCCGGGCGGGCCCGTCGCCGAGATCCTCCAGGTGCTGCTGGACAACGCGCGTGTCCACGGACGTGGCACCGTGTCCGTCACCGTCCGAGACCTCGATGACGCCTTCGCCCTTGACGTCGCCGACGAGGGCACCGTGGACGACGATGGCGTGCGGCTGTTCGAGCGCGGCCACTCCGGCGGCGGGCCGGGCGCCGGTATCGGCCTCGCCCTCGCCCGCGACCTCGCCGTCTCCCTCGGCGGGCGCCTCTCGCTCGCGCGCGGCGCACCCACCACGTTCACGCTGCTGCTGCCCGTACGCCGGGGAGCGGACCTGCCATCAGGACGATGCCGGACAGGGCAGGCGCTGAGGACGCACCGTCCGCACGACCCGGTTCGCGGCCCTCTTCTACAGCGGCCCCGTACGCCAGCACCGGCAGCAGCAGATGCGGCTTGTCCGGCAGGGCCGTGGTGATCAGCACCGCGCTTGCGCTGAGCAGCGGCGTCAACGCACTCACGACGGCAGCGGCGGTGAGCGGGCCGACCAGGGTGGAGACGATCACGACGCCCACCATGGTCGGCTGGTCACCGTGACCCTTGCCGGTCCACACCCTCCCCCCGGCCGTCGCAGGCATCGCCGCGTTCAGGATCATCGCCGTGCTCAGCCCACCGCCGCCGTCCGTCTCGGGCGAGCGCCACAGCAGGAACACCACCACCGGGATGATCAGCAGTGGCGTCGAGACGTCCAGGGCCAGCCCCACCAGCAGGGCGGCGAGATGCGAGGCGGCGACGGCCCTCCCGAGCCGTCGCCGCAGCCCGATTCGCGCTCAGCCTGGACGCCGTGTGGAGCTTTGGGATCGCGTGCAGCCTCACCCGTCCGCTGGGCACCCCGATGGGTGATTACCTCTCGCAGCCGACCGGCGACGGGGCCTTGGCCTGGGCACCACGGTGACCAGCGTGCTGTTCCTCGCGGTCGTTTTCGGCCTGTTCATCTACCTGACGTCGACCCATTCGGACGTCACCGAGCCGGAACAGGCCACGCGACACGCAGCGTAATGAATCCGTCATGCATTCAGGATCCGTTCCTATCACCGCTGAGAGGGTCGGACACGACGCGGCTGCCGTGCGCAGTCGTCCCCCACTCCCCACAGGGCGCTCGCCGCCGGGCGAGCGCCCTGTGGCATGGACCGAACGGAGTGTCCGTACCTTGCAGAAGTCTCAAGTCCTCACCGATCTCGAGGTCGCCGAGGCCCGAAAAAACGTGGTGAAGAAGCTGCCGGAGGTCACCCTGACCTTCTGGATCATGAAGATCGCGGCGACCACCCTGGGCGAGACGGCGGGCGACCTGTTCGCACAGACCCTCAAGCTGGGCTACTTCCTCACCACCATCGCCCTGTTCCTGATCTTCGTGGTGACCCTGGCCGTCCAGCTCCGCTCCCGGCGTTACAACCCGTTCTTCTACTGGACCGTCATCCTGTCGACCAGCATGGCGGGCACGACGATGTCCGACTTCATGAACCGCGACGCCAGCGCCGAGTTCCTCTCGCACGGCGCCACATCGCTCGGCTGGGGCCCGCAGGGCCTGGGTCTCGGCTACCCCGAGGGCGCCGCAATCCTCATCTCGATCCTGATCGCCGTCTTCGGCGTGTGGAAGCTGACCGGAATGACATTCGTGATCCGCGAGATCGTCACCCTCCGCGGCGAGGCCCTGTTCTGGTCGGCGATCCTTGTCTCCAACACTCTCGGCACTTCGATGGGCGACTTCCTCTCCGACAGCTCCGGCCTCGGCTACGGGGGCGGCGCGGCCCTCGTGACCAGCGCACTGGTAGTACTAGCCGTGCTGATGCGGGTCTCCGCGGTGCCCAACGTGCTGCTGTTCTGGATCGCGTTCGTCCTTACCCGCCCGCTCGGCGCCACCGCCGGCGACTTCCTCACCAAGCCGGTCGCCAAGGGCGGCCTGAACCTCGGCACCGCGGGCTCGTCGGCCGTGCTGCTCGCGGTCCTGTTCGGGCTGATGGCGTACGCCCACGTACAGGAGCGCAAGAAGCGCGCCGCGCTTGCGGACACCGATGCCGAGCCGGATCGGGTCACCCGGCGGGCAGGCTGACTATGAACCGGGCGCCTGCGTGTGCCGTGAATCGTGGTGGGCCTCGCCGCCGGCGGAGCGGGCAAGACGTCGCGCCAGCGGCAGACCCAGCCCCGCTCCGCGGTGTCCGTCGTCCGGATCGGCCCTCCGTCCGGGCTTGAAGAGCTGTCCGGTGAACGACTCCGGCACGCCGGGGCCGTCGTCCGCGGCGTCGATGGGGACGCCGTCGGGGGTGCGCCGGGCCTCGACGATGACGTGCGAGTGGGCGTAGCGCAGGGCGTTGGCGAGCAGCGGGCTCACGATCCGTTCGAGCAGGGCGGCCTGGGCCCCGGCCTCCGAGCACTCGTCCCCGCCGTGGACCTCGGCCCCCACCCGGGCCGGGACGTCCAGTCCGGCCGCGAGCCGCCGCACGATCGGCAGGACCTCGGCCGTGCCGGGAGCCGTGGGCGTGCCCTCGCGGCCGTCGTTCAGAAAGGGTGTTGCCCATGGTGCGCATCGACTGGGCGGCACCGGCGATCACCGCCTGGGTGGCCCTGGTATCGGCGTCCGTGCGCGGGCGGGCCGCGGGCTCAGCGGGGGGTGTGCGCGCCGATGGGGGCGGCGGTCAGCAGTGGCTGCAGGATCCCGGTGCGCAGTCGGTTCACCAGCGGGACGGCGACGCGGCCGAGGATCTGGCTGGTCAGGTAGGCGACGGGCAGGGCGAGGAGGGCGGCGCCGAGCACGTCGTGGGGGTAGTGGGCGCCGACGTAGACGCGGGTGAAGCCCTCGAAGAGGGCGAAGGCGGCGGCGATCACCGCAAGGCGCCGGTCGAGCAGCCACAGTGCGGCCACGGTGGCGGCGGCGACGGTGCTGTGACCGCTGGGGAAGGCGTAGTCGCTGCGGGCGGGGCAGGCATCCACGAAGTAGTCGTGCGGCAGCGAGTAGCACGGCCGTACCTCCGCGACCACCTTCTTGATGATCTCAGCGACGGCGAAGGCGACCACTACGGCGAGGGGGGCGGCCAGGGCGAGGGCCATAGCGCGCGTGTCGCGGCGTCGGGCGTTCCACCAGCCAACCAGCATCAGCACCGCGAACACTCCGAGCCCGGCGTTGGTCCACACCTCCAGCGGAGTGTTCAGCCACCGGGTGTCCCGGGCGAGACCGGTGACGGCAGTGAACAGCGAGCCGTCCAGGCCGGAACCGTCGAAGGCGAGGCTGACGACGGAATGGGCTGTCATCGGGCGGTGTCTCCCTGTCATCTACGGCCGTGTGGACATTTGCGGCGCGCTCCGAGGGCATCGGAGGCGCACTGACCGGGGTGGGCGGCTTTCGGGGTGGCATGGCAGACTCGGCGGCACGTCGAACGTCTACACAGCCGTAAAACTTCTACGGGACTGTAGACGATGAACGGAAGGAAACCAATTCGTGAACACCGGCCCTGCCCCCGGCGGCCGGCGGCCGGGCGGCGCGCTGGAGGCCGAGGTCCTCGCCCTGCTGCAGTCCTCCGGCCAGGCACTGACCCCCGGTGAGATGCTCCGGAGTCTGGGTGACGACCTGGCGTACAGCACGGTGGTGACAGTGCTGTCGCGGATGTTCGACAAGGGGCTGCTGACCCGCACCAAACAGGGTCGCGCCTACGCCTACGCGCCGGTCACCGACGCCCCGGGGATGACCGCCCGCCGGATGCGGCAGGCACTGGAGTCCGACCCGGACCGCCAAGCGGTGCTCGCCCGGTTCGTCGAGAACCTGCCCGCCACGGACGAGCAGCTGCTGCGGCAGCTGCTCGGCGACCTGCCCGAGAAGTGGTGAGCCCGTCGTGGTGATGCATCTGCTCGCTTACCTGCCGCTGCTCTTCCCCGTCCCAGCGGCGCTCGCGGCCCGGCCGCTGGCCGAGCGCCTGGAGCCGAGGCTGGCGACCTGGCTGCTGGCTTGCGGCGCGCTGGCCCTGTCCGCACTGAGCTGCGCCGCCCTGGGTGTCCTGGCGGTGGCCGGTCTGGTGCGGCTGCCGCCGGCTGCGCTGTTGGGCGGCTGGTCGGCGCAGGCCGTGCGCGCGGGCGATCCCGTCTCCACCGGCGAGGCGGTCGTGGCCGGGCTGGTGCTGGCCGTCGCGGCGGCGGCCGGGTTGCGGATGCTGTGGTGCCGGGTGCGGGCGCTGGCCGCCGCGGCGCTGGAGGCCGCATGCCTGCCGGGCCCCGAGCGGCTGGTGGTCCTCGACGACGCTGCCCCCGACGCCTACGCGCTGCCCGGCCTGCCGGGCCGCATCGTGGTCTCCACCGGCATGCTCGATGCCCTGGACGAGCCGGACCGCGAGGCGATGCTCGCGCACGAACGGGCCCATCTGGCGTGCCATCACTACGCCTTCGTCGCCGCCGCCCACCTGGCCGCAGCCGTCAACCCGCTCCTGCGGCCAGCTGCAACCGCCGTCGCCTTCACGGTGGAACGCTGGGCTGACGAGTGCGCTGCGTCCGCCTGCGGGGATCGCCGCCAGGTGGCGCGCGCGGTCGGCAAGGCGGCCTTGGCCACCGCCCACGCCCCCTCCCGCAGGCGCATCCCAGGAGCGGTCATGGGGCTGTTGGGGCGGCGCCGCGATCCGCTCGCCTCCGCCGGGCCCGTCCCCCGTCGCGTCGCCGCCCTGCTCACCGAATCCCGCGCGAACTCTCGGCCGTTCAACGTCCCGCTGCTGCCGCTGGCTGCGACCGCCGCCGTGATCGGAGCCAGCGCCCTGTGCGCGTTCGCGGCCGCCCACGATCTGCATGTCCTGCTCGAACTCGCCGGATCCGGCTGACCTCCCGCCCGCTGAGAAACTCACCCCGAGATACCGGGGATCCCGTGGCACCCACACTGCTGCACTGGCGACCGGTGCGCTGGCCGGGAAGCCGCCAGTCAGTCGCCCCTACTCGCAAGTGCGGCTCGACGCCAATGCGCACTCAGCCTTTTGGTCTTGCATGGCGATGCTGTCTGCGCGCCCGGCAGCGGTCGCTACAGGAGATCGCGAGCGACGAGCTCCAAGGTCACCGCCCGGGGATCCGCCGAATACTTGCAGCTCCACCGCCACTTCTTCCCCCGCCACCTCCTGACCACCCGTCGAAAGGCAGCACGCGACGATCTGGACCTCACCTGTGTGTTCACGCTCAGATCTTGATCACAGCGACCTGTCCGCCGCAGAGTGCCGTCAGGTCCTCGGGACCGGAAGTGAGGATCATGACGGGGCCGGGGATGGTGGCGCTGAGCATGGCGTCGATGGCGCACCCGTGGCCGTGCAGGTCGGCGTCGGCGAGGGCGGCAGCGTGACGGGCGATGCTTGGTGACAGGTTCGACGACCAGGCGGGACAGTGTCCACTCCACGGCCGGCCGGTTGATCCGAGGGTAGACCACTTCGACTGGGGTGGCCGTGGTGGTGATCACGCGCCAGGTCGGCGGTGCGAGAGGGCGAGCTCGGGTCGTTGGTCTACTGGATACGGCTTCGGCGTAGTTGCGTGATGCCCGGTTCATGGCGGCCTGCCAGGTGTTCCAGGGCCCCCTCGGAGTGTCGGCCTTGGCTGCTCAGAGATCCGCCGTATCGAGGTCGCTACCCCCTCGCAGCTTGGCAACGCAGCACACAGGGGATGGATACGATGCCCGCACGGCTGATGGACAGGTACGAGGTGCGCGCCTCGCCGAGGCGGGAGCGCAGTGGTCGAGGTGCTGCCCCGTGAGGAGTACGAGGACACGCAGCTGCCAGGCGCGGTAGACGTGTGGCTGCGGGATGCGCGACGACTTCTCCATCTGTGGCAGCGTCGAGAGCTGTTCCTTGTCCGTGGCCCACTTCGCCGTGCTGATCGACCTCGTGGCCATGAGCCCGTCAGTTCGCGCCCTTCCGAGCCCTCGTGCCGCGGAAGACGGTGATGGTCCTCCAAGACCGGGCTTTTCCTGCTTGAGCGCCGTCTTGCGGGACCCCACCGTCCGGGTGCGGCTGCTGCTGGCCGTCGGCGGGCCGGAGGGATGGCTCACTGCCGGTGCTGCGGGTGCCACAGTGCCGGCTCCGACGTAGGCGGCGAAGTGGCAGGCGGTGGGGGAGCTGCTGCCGTCGCGAACGTCGCTGAGGATCCTGGCTCCGGTCCTGACGCCGGTCGCGAGTAGGGATGGCAGGACCGCGGCGAGAGGGGGGTTTCCGGCAGTTCCTCGATTCTGGTGGCCGCTGCCGCGGGTTCGGTGGTTGGTCGGCAAGCCGAACGGCAGTCCGCTCATTTCCAGGGGGTGCCGTCCGGCTTGCCGTGGGAAGGGGCCTATCCGGCCACGGAGACCGTGTAGGGCGACAGGGCGGGGGCGAGCTGTACTCCGGGGGCCAGGCCGAGGGCGACGAGAGCGTCGGGCAGACCGCGTCCGACGCGGGCCGCCTCCGGAGTTGCCGGCGCGGCCAGCTGGCGGCAGCTGGCCGCGATGATCTCGAACAGATGCCGCACCCGACCGGGGCCGCGGGGCAGCAACTGGCCGTGGAAGTCCTCGTGATGAGCGAGCACGAGCGCGGCGAGACCGGCGACGTGGGCCGAAGCCGTGCCGGTGCCGTCGAGAGCCGTGTATCCACCTTGCGCGGCGCACGACAGGACCGCCACGCCGGGGGCGACGGCATCCACTCCGGATCCATAGCAACTGAACGGTGCCGCGAACAGCCCTTCCGGACTCAATTGCGGCCCCGTGTGAGTGGCTTGGGAGGTGTCCTGCGGATAGGAACCGAAGACTCCCAGCGCGCCGACGGCGAACACGGTGGGCAGCGCGCCCGGGAAGGCGACCGGTCCGCCGGTGTCGCCTGCTGGGGCGACGCAGGCGATGCCCGCCGCGTTGGCATCGGCGAGTTTGCGGGAGACCAGCGCCGAGGGGTACGGGGACGCGACCGCGATGTGGGCGATGTCGACCTCGCGCTCGACGCAGTGGTCCAGGGCGGCGATCAGGTCGCTGAAGTGGCCGTCGGGCATGACCTGGCAGACCTCGATCTCGGCGTCGACGGCGATGCCGATGACGCCTTGGCCGGTGTCGGCCCCGGCGATGACGCCCGCCGCGTGGGTACCGCTGCCCACCGTGTCGTGTGCCCATCCCTCGTCCGTGCCGTGGACGATGTCGGCCCCGGAGCTCACGCGTTGCTTCAGATCGGGGTGCTCGGAGCTGACGCCCGAACCGATCACGCCGACCTTGATGCCGAAGGCGCGGAACGTGGGAGGCAGCCGGTCGAGCCGCATGGCCTGTTGGCCCCAGCCGTACTGCTGGCGCTGCTCCAGTTCCGGGTAGACCTTGGCGAGCGGGGTGAGGGTGACGAGGTTTTCCTGGGTCGGCGACAGGTCGGGGCGGGGGATCCAGCGGTCCGTGTAACCTCCCGCGGGCCGCACGTACAGGGACTGGATGGACTCGGCCGTCTCCGTCGCCAAGGTGATGGTGACCGTGCCGTCAGCTCCGGTGATGCCCTGGCCCGGCCAGGTCGCCCCGATCAGGAACACCCCGGCGCCGGCCAGCGGTTCCTCGTTGGGGCCGCAGACGCGCAGTGAGATCTCCACGGGTTGTTCCAGGGGCGTGAACAGCCCCGGATCGCGCAGCGCCAGCATGCTCGCGGTCTGCGGGGCGGCGGGTGCGGGTCCGCACAGCGGCAGGTCGGGTTCGACGTGCACGTGCAGCGACCGCATCGCCGGTAGCTGAGTGTCGGGCGCCTCGACGACCGCGATCTCCGGGCAGGAGGGGGGCAGCCCTGCCGACTGGAGCTTCTCCGACGGCCTGAGTCTGCGGGTCACCCTGACCTCGGGCATGCGCTCCAGCCGGTCACACACCGCGTCCATACTCAGTTCGGGCACTCCCGGTGGGAGCAGATGCTGCGGCAGCGGTGTCACCATGTACCGCTCCCGGCGCGGCTGCACCGCGATCGGTGACGGCGCTCCCTTCTTGCGTAGCGCCTCTTCCTTTCCCCCGGGCGCCGAGCCGCCGCCCCCCGCGCCCTCGGACCCGCTCTCGCTGTTGTTTCTGGGCCTTTCCTTGACCATTACGTCCACCTTCACCACGCCAACGTCGTCCCTGTGCTCCTGATCCCGTGCCGGGCGGCTCGTGCTCCCACGGTGATGCGGTGTGCCCAGGAACCAGTCTTGGGCACACCGCATCGCGAGCCGCCGGATGTCAGCCGATACCGAAGGGCTGACCACCCATCTGGCCGAAGCCGGACTGCTGGTACTGCGGGAACTGCTGGCCGGACGCGTGCGGACCGTACCCGCCGCCCCACGGCTGCTGACCCTGCTGGGGCTGGAAGCCCTGCTGGCCCTGGGCGCCCTGCGAGCTCTGCTGGAGCAGGGTCACGATCGCGTTCGGCAGCGCCTGCTGCACGGACTGCTCCACGGCGTGGCGGACGGCCCCGGCCAGCGAGCGGTGCAGCGTGAGGGCCAGGTACGGGTGTACCTGCTGGGCCAGGTCAGGCCGCTGCTGCAGCTGCTGCTGGATCTGCTGGATCTGCTGGAACGTCTGCTGCACCTGCTGCGCGACCTGCTGGGCCGTCTGCTGACACGCCTGCTGGATGGTCTGCTGGACCATCTGGGCGATCTGCTGGGGTCCGGCCAGCTGCTGACCGCCGAACTGCGTGCCGTACTGCTGGAGGGGTTGGGTACCGGTCATCACCGACATGAATGCTCCGTTCGATGCCAGGGGAAAGCCAACACATGGAATTATGTTGGTCTTATCTGAACAAATCCGACGTGTTGAAGCTAGGTTGACGACGCCGGGACCGCAATCGGAGGAGCCGCCCCCGGGAAGGAAGCCACCCGATCGGATCCGGCGACCGAGGGGCCGTGGGTGGCGTAGCGAGAAGGGCTGCTGAATGGCGGGCGGCGGCCCCTCGCGCGCTGCGCGGCATGCCGGCGCGCGCCGAGGCCCTCGGCGGGTACCTCGACGCAAGCACCCCCCGGTATCCGGCCTCCGGTGGTGGCGCACGCCCGTTGCCGGGTTGACGTCCATGGCCTGGCCGCCGCGCCTTCTCGGTGCCGCCGCGAGGCCGAACCGGTCGCCGCCGAAGGCCACCACCAGCCCTACGGCCGCCACCACCCGAACAAGGGAAGACCATGTCCTTGCAGATCACGGACCTGCACGCCGTCGAGATCCTCGACTCCCGCGCCCGCCCCACCCTCGCCGTCCTTCTCACCGCCGCCGACGGGACCCGCGTCCGCGCCGGCGTCCCCTCCGGGGTGTCCACCGGCACCCGGGAGGCCGTCGAACTCCGCGACGGCGACCAGACCCGCTACAACGGCCAGGGCATGCGCACGGCCGTCGGTCACGTCAACGGCGAGATCGCCCAGGCCCTGACCGGGCGCACCTTCGCCTCGGCCACACAGATCGACCGCGCCCTGCTCGAACTGGACGGCACCGACACGAAGTCGCGGCTCGGCGCCAACGCCGTCATCGGAGTCTCCCTGGCCGCCTTCCGTGCCGAAGCCGCCATCGCCGGACGGGAGCTGTGGCAGCACCTCGCCCGCGTCGCGGGCACCACCCCGCGCCTGCCGGTGCCGCACTTCAACGTCGTCAACGGCGGCGCCCATGCCGCGAACAACCTCGACTTCCAGGAGTTCATGCTGGCCCCGCTCGGCGCCCCGAGCCTGCCCGAGGCCATCCGCGCCGGCGCCGAGGTGTACTCCAGACTCAAGGCCCGCCTGGCAGCACAGGGCCAGCCCACCGGGCTGGGCGACGAGGGAGGTTTCGCCCCGGCCATCGACCGCCCCGAGGATGTCCTGCAGCTGATCGTCGACGCCAGACGCGCGTCCCGGTCCTGGAAGCCCAGGCCAGCGCCGCTTCCACTTCCCCCTTGCTAGCCGCCCGTTCATCCAGGGCGCGGCGCCCGGCCAGTACGGTCACCGTCGAAGATGACGGGGACGGAGGATCGGAGCGCGCGTGCCTTGCTCACCTCCCCGCCGGAGGCGACCTCGAAGCATGCCACGAGGCGGGAGCGCCCGCAGCACCGGTCCCCAGCGGGGCCGGATCGAAGGTGTCCACCTACAAGGGGGAAGCCCCGTATGCGCCTGAGGAAGCGTGCCATAGCGGCGCACCAGGCCGAGACCAGCACGACCTGTGCGCGTTCGGGCAGGCCGACCCAGCGCACCCCCGTGAGCGCCATGGCGATCTCCAGGGCTCCGAGTGCGGCGGTGGCGACGCCTGCGCGGAGACTCCACCGGGCCGGGCGGCGGTGGCCGGTGCGCTGAAGGACCTTGCTCAACAGGAGCATGGCGAGTATCGCGCCGGTGAACTCCGCCAGACTCGACAGGGTGTGGATCTGGCCGAGCTGCTGGTCCAGGTCGGCGCTGTCGGTCGCGCGGCAGACCGGGTCGACGGACGGCGCGCAGGGCATGGGCCACAGACCATCGCCGATCGAGGCCACCGCGGTGACGGCCAGAGCCACGCATCCACACGCGCGCCCGCGCGTGGCGGGCAGCCGCCGGGCGAGGGCCATGGCCAAGGCCAGCAGGCAGCAGCCTGCGGTGACATCGCCCGCGCGGAACAGGAACGCGTACGGCCTGTCGGCGACGGACAGTTCGCTGACATAGGAGCGCAGCGGGCTGAGGCCCGTGTGGAGGAAGGCTTCCAGCACGAACGAGCTGTAGGCGAGCGCGCCGATCATCCCGAGGACGGCGCCGGGCCGAAGGCGTAGGTCCTGATGTGAGGTCCTGTTGTGGTTCCCATGGCTCACCCACCCAAGTCCTGGGGTGGGGGTGCGAGCGAGGGCACGGACACCGGGAGGTGGCCGGCGAGCCAGTCGAACGCGGCTGGGCATGCCTTCGACCACACGGTGAAGTTGTGTCCGCCCGCCGGGGACTCACCTGTGGTGATGGGAACGCGGCCCCGGGCAGCGGCCTTCAGATGCTCGATGGCGCGCTGTGCCTCGGGGTCGGCCCGTCCCGCCACGACGTACAGGGGCACGCCGATGTGCCGGTGTGCGGCCTGCCATTGCGGGTTGTTCCACTGCCGCACGCCGCGCCTGCCCCGGTACAGGTCCCCGGTGGAGGCGTCGGTGACCGGGGTGAAGTAGCCGGACAGAGCAGCGGCGGCCGCGTAGCGTGACGGATGGTGGAAGGCGACGTTGACGGCACAGAAGCCGCCGGTGGAGTACCCCATCGCCGCCCAGCTCCGGGGCGCTGCCGAGACCCGGTAGCGGGCCGCCAGCTGCGCCGGTACGTCCACCGCCAGATAGGTCTCGTTGCGTCGGCCGCCCACCGCGTCCACGCACTCGCCGTCGTGCCCCGGATCGCTGTCCGTCGGGACGACGACGATCACCGGCGGTATGCAGCGCGCGGCGATCTCCCGGTCCAGCACGGCGGTCAGGTCCAGGTGGCGCTGCCAGGCACCGGGCCCGCCCGGGTAACCGTGGAACAGCTCGATCACCGGAAAGCGGCTGCGGGCAGCAGCCGGCGACACGTATACGGCCGGGAGGTAGACCAACGCGTCGCGCGAGATGCCGGAGACGGCACCGGCCAGCCGAACGTGCTCGACCCGTCCGTGCGCCGACACGGCGGGCGGCCTGTCGATGCCGCCGGAGCAGGGCGTCACGGTGACGGGCGGCAGCCGGCCGAGGAGGTCGTCGAACGAGGCGTAGAAACCGAACTCGCGGTTGACGACATCCGCCGTCAGGACAGCCCCCGCCACCATCAGCAGCAACAGGCACCCCAGTCGCAGCACCAGCGCCCAGCCCTTCGGCCAGCGGTTCCACATCATCATCGTCACGGTGATCAACGCGACCGAGAACGCGCACAGCAGACCCAGGAACGGCCAGCCGGTCAGCGCCATCACCCCGGCGACGCGGAACGGCCCGGCCCTGGTCACGGGTCCGTCGCGGCCGTGTGCCGGACCGCGTTCAGCCCTGGCGTGCCAGGAGGGCGCGCCCGTCCCGCGGCCGTGGTGGCCGGGTACCGATCGGCAGGGTCGACTACGCCGGGCCGGGGCTCATTGGCCGGCAGGCCAAAGTGGCACACCCCAGCGGCGCGCGCTGGGTCCAGGAACAGCTGGTTCCTCACGGCACCCCCTTTCAGACCGCAGAGCCTCACCGGTGGAGCCCATGCGTTCGTGGGCGCAAGCGGACGGCTGGGCGATCGCTGACGGCCGGGGTCGTACCGGCGTGGACCGCTCGGACCGCCGCCACCTGTATCGATACTCCAGTGTGCCTCGGGCAGGGGCAGCGGGCGCGCGGTCATCCTCCAGCGTGCGGAGTGACTCCTTCACGGGGGCACCGGCCTGTCTGTGCAGGTCAGCGACGCAGTAGGTGACCGTCGAACCCGCCGTCGGCCAACCGCTCGAAGGACGCGCCCACGTCCTCGGGGACGTCCTGCGGGACGGTGAAGCCCTGCTCCGGGTTGTACTCGCTTGGTCAGCTCCGACCGGGCGCGGATCACCGGGTCCGCTGTGTCGAGCCCCTGGAACATCTCCTCCACGATCCTCCAGGGTCTGCTTCCGCTTCGCGGCCGACACTCGCGCCAGCCTGTTCATGAGTGTCACCCCCTTGCGGTTGCGGTCGAGCCGGATCTCGCCACGGTCGACAACACCGCCCTGGTCACCCGAACTGCCCTTACATCAGCGGAAGATGCCCGTGTGCCCCAGCGAGTAGCGGCCCGGCTGCGGATAGACCGCGAGGCCGTGCGGGCCGCGGCCCACCCTGATGCGGGCGAGCTGTTCGCCGGTGGCGGTGTCGATGGCGTAGACCTCGGAGTCGTAGCGGCCGGACAGCCACAGGACCTTGCCGTCCGCGGAGACGCCGCCCATGTCGGGGCTGCCGCCGTTCGGCAGCCGCCACTTCTTGGCCAGCCGGTCCTCTGCGAAGTCGAACACGGAGATGGTGCCCTCGCCCCGGTTGGAGATGTACATCTCGCGGGAGTCACGGCTGATGTAAAGACCGTGCGCGCCCTTTCCGGTGGGCAGGAGGGACGGCATGGCGAAGGTGTCGCCGTCCAGGACCCACAGGCCGTCGGCCATCATGTCGGCGATGTAGAACTTCTTGCCGTCCGGGGAGATCTTCACGTCCTGCGGCATGGCACCCTGGAAGGGCAGCTTCTGCTGCCCGATCACCTCCATCTTCTCGGTGTCGACCTTCAGCAGCTCGCCGCTGAACTCGCACGAGACGATGAAGTAGCGGCCGTCCATGGAGAAGTCGGCATGGTTGACGCCGTGGCAGCTGACCGGGACGGCCTTCGCCACCTTCATGGTGTGCGCGTCGCGGAAGACCAGCTGGCGGTCGTCGGAGGCCATCACGACCGCGTACTTGCCATTCGGCGTGAAGTAGAGGTTGTACGGGTCATGCACGGCGACCGGCTTGCCCGCCTCGCCGGTCCTCGGGTCGATGGGGGTGAGGGAGTTGCCCAGGTCGTTGTTGACCCACAGCGTCTTCAGGTCCCAGGACGGCACGACGTGCTGCGGCTGGCGGCCGACCGGGATCGTCTCGATGACCTTGTACGTCGTCGGGTCGATGACGGAGACGGTGTCGGAGTTGGTGTTGGGGACGTAGACCCGGGACGGGAAACCCCTGACCACTGGGGAGAGCTGGTTCGGGTGGTCGGCCGCGTAGAGGTCGTTCGGGTCCAGCACGGGCGGCATGCCCGCCAGGCCCTGGCTCTTCTGCTGCTGGGCGGGGTTGACGGGGGCCTTGGAGCCGAGGGCTTCATCCTTGTGAGGGGTTCCGCTGCTGCAGCCGGCGAGCGAAACAAGGGCAGCACCCGCGATCAGTACACGGGCGATGGTCGTGGGATGCATCAACTCAGCAGCTCCCTGGTGGTCACCGCACGCAAACCGCGTCGGTCGAGTTGGTGGTCGGGCAGGGCGGCAGCCGTTTCCGACCGGCCGCTTCCACGACCGGGTGCTGCGCACGGGAGTGGGAGCGGCCGGAGATCGAGGACGAGTTCCAGGCGGTCCTCGATCTCCCGCTGCGGGCCACGGACCCGGACTGCGGGTCCCGGCCTCGGTCAGGACACCTTGACGGTCACCGTGGGGGAGTGCGTCTTGCCGGACGTCGACACCCGGAGGTGCTGCATGCCCTTGGTGCTGAGCTTGCCGGTCAGTGTGTAGGTGTGGGCCTTCGTCACCTTGGTGCTCGAGCTCAGCGTGGTCCATTTGCCGTTGCGCAGGTGCTGCAGGACCAGCTTCGTGCCGGACTTCAGCCCGTTCGTCTGACCGGTGAATGTGACGCTCTGCCCGGCCTTGACGGACGTGTGGTTGGCCTTGACCGTGATCGATGCCTTGGTCATCGGCGTCTTGCTGTGTGTGGCGCTCGGCGTCGGCATCGGCGCGTTGCCAGCGGCGAAGGCTCCGGCCGATCCCGCCGATACCAGCGCGGCGGACAGGGCGCCTGCGGCGAGCGCACGGGCACAGCGGCTGCGGAGAGTGACATGCATGGTGGTCTCCGTTGGTCGACGGATTCCCCCCGCGACGCGTACGCCCCACAAGGCTGATCGCGCCCCTCCAGGTTTGCCCAGGATCGTCCCTGCGGCCACTCGGGAGAGGTCGGAGATGGTGCGGAAGAGTGCGTGTTTGACGCGAAGGCGCAGCTCACCCGGACGCGACCTCGTTTACTCTTGTGCCTTCTTGTCGCCGCCCGATCGTGCTCCGCCTGCGCGGTCCCCCGCCAGAACGAGGGGGGCCGTTGTGCCTGTGCCTGCCGCCCCAGCCGTAGCGGCCGGGGACATTCCCGGGGCGTCGAACATCCCTGTGCCACGGTGGGCCCGTGTCGCCGTTCCTTGAACCGTGACCCCCTATCGGTCGATGAAAAGTGACCCAGCGGCGGAGCGTGCGGAACAGCCGGCCCCGCCCCCACCGTGACGGTCAGAGCGCGGCATGGCCATGGGCTGTCCTCACATGCTGTTCACATGCGGGGGCTTCTACGGTGGTGGTGTGCGGGTGCTGGTGGTCGAGGACGAGGTCCGCACGGCGGCGCTGCTGCAGCGCGGGCTGTGTGAGGAGGGGTATGCCGTCGATGTCGCCGGGGATGGTCCGGAGGCGGTGTGGCGGGCGGAGGAGAGCCCCTATGACGTGATCGTGCTGGATGTGATGCTGCCGGGTTTCGACGGGTTCGAGGTGTGCCGCAGGCTGCGGGCCGGGGGATGCTGGTCGCCGGTGCTGTTGCTGACGGCCCGGGACGCGGTCACCGACCGGGTGCGGGGGCTGGACTCGGGTGCGGACGACTACCTGACCAAGCCGTTCAGCTTCGCCGAGCTGTTCGCGCGGCTGCGGGCGCTGGTACGACGCGGGGCCGGGGTGCGGCCCGCGCTGCTCGCCGTGGGTGATCTGCGGCTGGACCCGTCGAGTCGGCGGGTGTGGCGTGGGCAGTCGGAGCTTCAGCTGTCGCCCAGGGAGTTCGCGCTGCTGGAGCTGTTCCTGCGGTATCCCGGCGATGTACTGACCCGCACCCGGATCCTGGAGCACGTGTGGGACTTCGCCTACGACGGGGTGTCCAACGTCGTCGACCAGTACGTGGCCTACCTGCGCCGCAAGATCGACGAGCCCGGCGGAGAATCCCATCTGGAGACCGTGCGCGGAGCCGGATACCGACTGCGGATGTCGGCTCCCGCGAAGGGCGGATGAGCCGTCATGCCCCTGAGGTGGCGGCTGGCGCTGCTGTTCGCGCTGGGCACCGCGATCGTCATCGCAACCGCCGGGCTGCTGTTCCTCCAGCATCTGACGGCAGGTCTGAACAATTCCCTGGACTCCACGCTGCGCGCGCGGGCCGACGCAGAAGTCGCGCGCCTCGCCTCCGCCGGGCCGCTGCCGCCGCTCCCCCCGCCATCCGAGAGCCGGGACAGCGGCCAGCAGGGGGACCAGCACGGCCAGAACCCGGCATCGGACGACATCACGCAGGTCCTCGCTCGCGATGGCACGGTGCTGGCGACCACCGACCCGGCCGGCCGGCAATTTCTGGCGGACGCCGCGCAACGGCGGGCCGCCGCGCACACCCCGGTGAGGTTCACCACCACTGTGGAGGGCGAGAAGTACCGGATGCTGGCCGTGCCGGCCCGTAACGGCGCCCGGCCCGTCCTCGTCGTGGTGGGCACCGGCTCCCATCTGGCCGAAGAGGCGACCGCACGCACCCGCACCGCGCTGTGGATCGCCGGACCCCCGGCCGTCGTCCTCGCCGGACTCGGCGCCTACGCCCTGACCGGCTCCGCGCTGCGCCCGGTGGAACGCATGCGACGACGCCTGGCAGACATCTCCGAGCACGACACCGCAGCCCGCCTCCAGGTGCCCAGCACCCGCGATGAGATCGCGACGCTGGCGACCACCATGAATGCCGTACTGGACCGCCTGGCCCAGGCCCTGGCCCGGGAACGCAGCTTCATCGCCGACGCCGGCCACGAACTGCGCACTCCGCTGACCACGCTGAAGGCCGTGCTGGAACTGGCGTGCCGGCCGGGCCGCTCCCACCAGGCACTGGTGGACGCGATCACCGCGGCGGCGGACGACACCGACCGGCTGATCAGGCTGGCCGAGGACCTGCTGGTACTCGCCCGCGCGGACGAAGGCCACGCCTTCCTGCGAAACGAACCGACAGCCCCCGCCGACGCTCTGACCCGAGCGGTCCACGCGGCTTCGGCACGCGCCGAGACCCGCGGCGTCCGCCTGAACCTACACGCCGACGCGCAGGTGCGCATCGTGGCCGATCCCGACCGGCTGCGTCAGGCGGTGGACAACCTCCTCGACAACGCCCTGCGCCACAGCCCGGACGGCGCCGTCATCGACGTGACGCTCAGCACCCGTCACGGGCCCGGAGCCGACGTCGCCGTGATCGAGGTACGTGACCACGGGCCCGGCTTCCCGCCCGCGTTCCTCCCCCTGGCCTTCGAGCGGTTCCGGCGTGCCGATGCCGCACGGGCCCGGGCCGGCGGCGGCGCCGGGCTGGGCCTGGCGATCGTGCGGTCCATCGCCGAGGCCCACGGCGGCAGCGTGGTCGCGGACAACCCCGAGGGAGGCGGCGCCCGGGTCCGCTTGGAGCTCCCGCTCGCCCCCGGTCCGCCCGCGTGAGCATGGGCCGACTCGGCCGTGACATGGGGGGCGCCTCGTATGCATCCGGCCACCGGCGGGCGGCCCTGCGGCGCCGTGCGCGGATCCGGCGCCGGTCGGGAAATCCTTCCGCAGGAGCTTCGCTCAAGGCGCTCAACCGCTCCCGCAAGAGAACGTAGAGCATGGGCGCACCGTGGAGCGGTCCGTACCCGATCGGGCCGCCACACTGGGAGATTCAGTTGATCCCGCGCGGATTTCCTCGATGTCAGCCTTCACATCGGCCGTACACGGTCGCCTCATGAGCCGCTTTGCACACTGAGGGCATCACTACATCGATCCGTTCGGAAGGCGGACATCATGAAGTTCCACCGGAAGATCGCAGCCACGGCGGTCGTCGTCCTGACCGTTGGCGGGGCAGGGATCGGCTCTGCCGTCGCCGCGTCCAGCCCAAGCGCGGCTCCGGCCGCGTCCGTCGTGCGACAGGACACGCCGCCGGAGCCGGCCGGACCGGACACGGACAACATCCAGCACGGCGACCAGAACGCCCCCGACAACGAGCGGCAGGGCGAACACGGTCAGGCGGAGACCCCGGAGGGCGCCGACGGCCCCGGCGGGCACGCCGACGCGTCCGCAGGCGCCCAGCACGAAGCGGGCAGCGCCGAGAAGTGAGAGAAGGAGTGACAATCGGGACGTCGGCTGCGACCTCAACACGCGGCCGCGCCTCCTTCTCGGAGCCTCATCCGATGGCGCCGCCGTACACCGACGACCGCTGCCTCGGCTACCCGGCAGATACGTGACCGGCTTGCCGAGCACGGACCATCCAGCCATGAGGGGCTGGCGGTAACCAGTCCGCGGGCACCGCCTGACGGGGCATCACAGCTGACCGGGGCTGCGCCGCAGGATCAAGCAAACACCGTGAGACGTACTGACTCAGGAGCCTGCCGTCGACGCGTCTGTCTCGCGCGTACAGGAACTGGTGAAGGCTCCCGCTCCCTTCGTCCAGCTCGGCCGGTGGCGGGGAGCGGCAGCGGCGGACCGCCGACGTCTCCCATGTCCTGTCAGAAACGAAGCCCGACCATGCCCACGGGAACCTGAACGCGTCCTGACCGCGCCGCGGCACAACTCGCCCTGCTCGTCTGGTACGGGGATCATGCTGCCATGCACACCCACACGGCGCACAGGGCACCGAACGCAGCCATCACCGTCATACCTGCGCTCGGTCCCAGCCGAGTCCCCCACGACGGAAGAGCGCCATCATGACCGCCTCGCCCGTTGCCCGTTCCGCCACTGCTGCCGAGCGCGCGACGGACTGGCTGCGGCGACGCCTCGGGAGGGCCGTCGTCGTCGCCTACATCGCCGCGCTGCTGATGACCGGCCCGGGCCTGTGGTTACGTCACCCGCACCTGCTGCCCCGCACCGGCCTGACCCTGCACACCGCCCCGCTGTTGCTGTCCCTGCTGCTGTTCTCGGCGGGTCTCCAGGTGCCCGTGCACGCGCTGGGGCAGCTGCTGCGTCATCCCCGGGCCCTGCTGGCGGGGCTGGCCCTGCACCTTGCGGCGCCGCTGCTGATCATCCCGGTGCTGGCGTTCCTGCTGTGGCACTCACCCGATACGGACGGCGGCAGCGGCCTGGTCACGGCTATGATCCTGATCGTCGCGATGCCCGTGGCTGCCGGGGCGACGGTGTGGACCGGCACGGGCAACGGCGACCAGCCGACCATGGTCGGCCTCGTGATCGCCTCCACCCTGGTCAGTCCGCTCACCATCCCCGCCGTCGTGGGCGTGCTGACGCCACTGCTCAGCACCGGATACGCGCACGCCCTGAGCACCGCCTGGCCCACCCTGAGCGGCGGATCCACGCTTACTGGGGTGGTCCTGCCCTGCGCGGCGGGCATGGTCGTCCGGGTGCTGCTTCCCGAGCGCGGGCTGAAGCATGCGCTGCGCGTCGTCGTTCCGGTGGCCATGGTGGGCTCGCTGGTGCTGACGTACACGAACGCCAGCGGCGCCCTGGGATCCTTCGTGGCCCACCCGCGTCCGCAGCTGCTGGTCGCGGCCCTGGTGGTGGCGAGCCTGGTGTGCGCGTTGTCCTTCACGGTGGGCCGGACCGCGGCACGGCTGCTGCGCCTGGACGCGCCCGCCGCCTCGTCGCTGACGCTCGCGTGCGGGATGAACAACAGCAGCGCCAGTGCGGTCCTGATCAGCACGGCCCTGCCGGACAGGCCGCATCTGCTGCTGCCGGTCCTGGCGTACGGGCTGCTGCAGAAGACGGCCGCGAACCGGGTCGTACGGACGGTACGCCCTCAGGCCCCGCTCTGCCCGGCATCGCCCTGAACCCCCGTCCTCTCCCGGCTTACGGGCAACAGCAACGTGAACGTGGTGGTGGGCGCGCCGTGAGCCAGCGTCAGACGCCCGCCGAGGGAGACGGCGAGGTCACGGGCGAGGGCCAGGCCGATGCCCGCGCCCGCTTCGCCGACGGAGTGGCCGCGCTCGAACAACCGTACGCCGTCGCCGGTCACGGTGCCCTCGTCGGCGATGTCGAAGGCCAGTGCGTCATCGAGGTCCCGGACAGTGACGCGCACGGTGCCACGTCCGTGGATGCGGGCGTTGTCCAGCAGCACACCCAGGATCTCGGCGACGGGCCCGCCCGGGACGCGTGCATCCTTCGGCACGTCCGCGGCGGCGAACTCCAGCCGCCTGCCGTCACGGGCGAACAGTCCGTGCCACCGCTCTTCGGCCTGCGCCAGCAGCTGCCCCACCGGCCGGACCGGCGCCCCGGGCCGGGGCAGTCCGGCGGTGTGCGACAACCGGAGCACCTCCTCCACGGTCTCGTGCAGGCGGCGGGTGGCGGCCAGAGCCTCCTGAAGTGCCGACCGGGCGTCGTCCTGGGCGAGTCCGGCCTCCAGGGTGAGCTGGAGGCCGGTCAGTGGGGTGCGCAGCTGGTGGGAGGCGTTGGCGCTGAAGTCCCGCTCGTGTCGCAGGAGCTCGGACAGGCTGTGCAGCATGTCGTTGTGGGTGCGGGCGACCTGGTCGATCTCGGCGACGGTGCTGGGCGCGGCCCTGGCGGTCAGGTCGCCCTCGGCCACCGCCCGGCAGTGACGCGAGAGGTCCTCCAGTGGTGCGGCGAGTGCCCGCGCCTGGCGGCGGGCGACCAGGACGGCGACGGTGAGCGCGACCCCGCACACACCCCCCAGGGCGCCCCAGCCGACCAGCACACGGCCCCGCACGTCCGCCACGGGGGAGGAGGCGCGGACGACGCCGATCACCTGCTCGGCGTGCGAGACGGGCACGGCGGCCACCAGCTCACCGCCCGACGACGACCGGGCCACCTTGCCGGCCAGCGCCCGGCGGACCGCGTCGTCGCCGCCCCGGGGGCCGGTTCCGGCACGCAGCCCCGGCTGCGGGTCGTACAGTCCCAGCAGCTGGTGGGGCGCGGCCGCCGGCAGCTCCGCCGGGTCGCCCCTGGTGTAGTCCGGGTTCACCCGGACGGCTCCGGCCAGGGCCGCCCGTTCCAGCGCGTCCCGCTGGCCTGCGTACAGGGAGGACCTGATCGCCAGGGCCAGGGGCACGGCGAGGAGGACCAGGGCGACCAGGGCGGCGGTCAGAGCCACCCGCACCACACGCTGTCTCATGTCCTCATCATGCGGGCCTCCCAGCAGCCCATGCGGGACGCGGTACGGGCTTTTGCCGTCGTCTAACCGTCGGCGGGCGGGCCGTTAACCGGCTCCCTCCTAGCGTCGGGAGCGTGACCGTCCGGTCCCAGACGTTCTCTGGAGGGCATTGGCCATGACATATGTGCGGAAGTCCGTCGCCATCGTGGGCGGGCTGGTGGTCGTCTCGGCGGTGATCTCCGGGTGCTCCGGCGGCGCATCCGGTTCCGGCTCAGGATCCGGATCAAGCTCGTCGTCGACGTCCTCCACATCGAAGACGCCGTCGACCGTGGCCGCGCCGAACGCCGCGGCCACGGAGACCAATCCGCCCGGCGACATCCCCGACAACCAGGCGTACGTCGCCTTCCAGCCGTCCACCGGCTTCACCGGCTTCACCGGCTTCACGGTGAAGGTGCCCGAGGGCTGGGCCCGTACCGTGAAGGGCACCACGACCGTCTTCACGGACAAACTCAACCGCGTCCAGATCTCCGCCGTCTCCGCCTCCGCCGCGCCCGCCTCCGGTTCGGTCACCAACACGGTCGTGCCCCAACTGCGCACGCAGGTACCGAAGTTCGCCAGCCCCAAGGTGACCACCGTCCAGCGCAAGACGGGCAGCGCGGTGCTGCTGACGTACCAGGGCGACTCGGCCCCCGACCCGGTCACCGGCAAGGTCGTGCGGGACGCCTTCGAGCGGTACGCCTTCTACAAGCAGGGTCACGAGGTGGACCTCACGCTGTCCGGTCCGGTCAACGCCGACAACGTGGACCCGTGGCGGATCGTCACCGACTCCTTCGCCTGGCGGTGACGGCATGCCCACACAGTCGTACGACGACGCCCTGACTGCCCGGGAGCTGTACCGCTTCTTCCGGGCCGGCGAGGAGGAGACCCTCGCGCTGCGCGGGGTGTCGCTGCGCGTCGCGCGCGGCGAGACGGTCGCCGTGATCGGCCCGTCGGGGGCCGGCAAGTCCACGCTGCTGGCCTGCCTGGCCGGACTGGACGAGCCCTCGGGCGGCGACGTGCACGTGGACGGCGTCCGTATCAGCCACCGGCCCGAGACCGAACGCGCCCGCCTGCGGGCCCGGCACATCGGCGTCCTGCTGCAGACCCGCAACCTGCTGCCCCACCTCAGCGTGCGCGACAACGTAACGCTCGCCCAAGGGGCTGTACGCGGCCGGCCCGCCACCTCCGCCGATGCACTGCTGGACCAGGTGGGGCTGACGGAACGCCGGCACGCGCTGCCGAGGCAGCTGTCCGGTGGGGAGACGGCCCGCGCCGGGCTCGCCGTCGCGCTGGCCAACTCGCCCGCCGTGCTGCTCGCGGACGAGCCGACCGGCGAACTCGACGGCGGCACCGAGCGGATGGTCCTGCAGATGCTGCGGGACCGCGCGAAGGTCGGCTGCGCCGTCCTGATCGTCACCCACAGTCCGGAGGCCGTCCGGATCGCCGACCGGGTGATCAGGCTCGACGACGGCCGGGCGGCAGAGGCCGCCGAGAGTGGTGCCGAGGTCTGCGACGCCGACGTTGCGGAGGTGCGCCATGTCTCCGGCTGACGTGCTGATCGACTGCCAGGACGCCGCCCTCACTTTCGGCCGCGGCCCGAACGCGGTCGTCGCCGTCCACGGCGCCGGGCTGCGGATCCACGCCGGAGACCGGCTCGCCATCGTCGGCCCGTCGGGGTCGGGAAAGTCGTCTTTGCTGCATCTGCTGGCCGGGCTGGAACAGCCCACCAGCGGCACCGTGACCTGGCCCGGACTTGCCGGGCTGCGGGACATCGGGCTGGTCTTCCAGGGCGACAGCCTCATCCCGGCGCTCGACGTCGCCGAGAACACCGCGCTGCCGCTCGTCCTCGGCGGGGCACCGGAGGACCGGGCGCGCGAGGCCGCCCTGGCCGCGCTCGCCCTGGTCGACGCCGCCGACCTGGCCGACCGGCTGCCCGAGGAGATCTCCGGCGGCCAGGCCCAACGCGTCGCCGCCGCCCGGGTGCTCGCGCAGGCGCCACGGGTGATCCTGGCCGACGAGCCCACCGGCCGCCTCGACCACGCCACCGGCGGCCGGGTCCTGGACGCGCTGCTGACCGCTGCCGACGCGACGGGCGCGGCCCTCGTTGTCACCACCCACGACCCGGCGATCGCCGCCCGCCTCACCACACGCCACACCATGCGCGACGGTCGCCTACAGCTCCGGGACGCCGGCAGAGGCGATGCGGACGGCGTGGAAGCGGACACCGCTCGCAGCCTTGGAGAGCCCTCATGATCAGCTCATGGGTGAGCGGTCTCGCCCGCCACCGCACCGGACGACTGATCGCCGCCATGACCGGGATCGCCCTCGCCGTCGCCCTCGTCGCCGCGCTCGGCTCGTTCCTGACCGCGTCCAAGGCGACCATGGCGCAGCGCGCGGTGCGCTCGGTCGCCGTGGACTGGCAGGTCGAGGTACAGACCGGCGCCGACCCGAACACAGCACTGTCCCTGGTGCACAAGACCCCCGGCGTCGGCTCCGCCGTCCCGGTCGGCTTCGCACACACCAGCGGCTTCACCGCCACCGCGCAGGGCAGCACCCAGACCACCGGCCCCGGCATGATCCTCGGCATCCCCGACAACTACCGCACCCTCTTCCCCGGCGCGATCCGCTCCCTGACCGGCCGCCCCACGGGCGTGCTCCTGGCCCAGCAGACCGCCTCCAACCTGCACGCCGCCCCCGGCTCCGCTGTCGGCGTCCGGCTGCCGGGGACGACGGGCGTGCGCCAGGTCCGCGTGGACGGGGTCGTCGACCTCCCGCAGGCCGACTCGCTGTTCCAGAAGGTCGGCGCACCGCCCCAGTCCCAGCCCGTCGCACCGCCCGACAACGTGCTGCTCGTTCCCGCCGCCCAGTTCGCCTCCCTGACCCGCGGCGCCACGGCCGTCACCACGCAGATCCACGTCGCCCGCGACGCCGCCCTGCCTCACGACCCCGCCGCCGCGTTCACCTCGGTGACCGGCGCCGCCCACAACCTGGAAGCCAAGGGCGCCGGTTCGGTGCTCGTCGGCGACAACCTGGGCGCAGCCCTCGACTCGGCCCGCCAGGACGCCCTGTACGCACAGATCCTCTTCCTCTTCCTCGGCGTGCCCGGAGCGGTGCTGGCCGCCGCGCTGACCGCTGCGGTCGCCGGCGCGGGCGGTGAACGGCGCCGCCAGGAGCAGGCGTTGCTGCGGCTGCGCGGTCTCGCCCCCCGTCGGATCATGGCCCTGGCGGGCCTGGAGGCAGCGCTCGTCGGTCTCGGCGGCGGGCTCGCCGGTCTCGGGATCGCGGCGCTGACGGGCCGACTCGCCTTCGGAACGGCCTCGTTCGGCGCGAGCGCGGGAACCTGGATCGTCTGGTACGCCATCGCGTTCGTCCTCGGTGCGGCGGTCGCCGCGGGATCGGTGCTCGTGCCCGCCGTGCGCGACCTGCGGACGGTGACGGTCGCCGACACCCGAAGGACCACGCGCCGCACCGGTTCCCCGTGGTGGATGCGGATCGGCCTGGACTTCGTGCTGCTGATCGGCTCCTGGCTGGTCTTCCGCGCCTCCTCCGGCAACCAGTACGCCCTCGTCCTCGCCCCCGAGGGCGTACCCAGTATCTCCGTGTCGTACTGGGCCTTCCTGGGGCCCGCCCTGCTGTGGATCGGGGCCGCCCTGCTGCTGTGGCGCCTCACTCTCCTCGCGCTCACCCGCGGCCGACCGGTGCTGGCCCGGCTCTCACGTCCGCTGACGTCGACACTGGCCGGCACGACGGCGGCCGTCCTGGCCCGGCGCCGCCGCACCCTGGCCCGCTCGATGGTGCTGCTGGCGCTCGCGGTGTCCTTCGCCGTGTCCACATCGGTCTTCAACTCCACCTACAAGCAGCAGGCCGAGGTGGACGCCCGCCTGACCAACGGCGCCGACGTCACGGTCACCGAGCCACCCGGCGCGCAGACACCGCCGAGCGCCGACGGTGCGCTGAAGGTCAGCGGCGTGCGCCATGTCGAGCCGCTCCAGCACCGGTTCGCCTACGTCGGCTCCGACCTCCAGGACCTCTACGGCGTACGCCCGGACACCATCGCCTCCGCGACCTCGCTGCAGGACGCGTACTTCTCCGGCGGCACCGTGCAGCAGCTCATGCGGCGGCTCGCCCAGCGGCCCGACAACCTTCTGGTCAGCGAGGAGACCGTGAAGGACTTCCAGCTCTCTCCCGGCGACACGATCAACCTCCGTATCCAGGACGCCACAACGAAGGCGCTGCGGACGGTGCCGTTCCACTACGCCGGGATCGTCAAGGAGTTCCCCACCGCACCGAAGGACAGCTTCTTCGTCGCCAACGCCTCCTACATCACCAAGGCGACCGGCAGCGACGTGGTCGGCGCCTTCCTCGTCGACACCGGCGGCAGCAACCAGAAGGCCGTGGCCGCGCAGCTGCGGGGGCAACTGGGCCCGAGTGCCACCGTCACTGACCTCACCCAGACCCGGGGCACCGTCGGCACCAGCCTCACCTCGGTCGACCTGGCCGGGCTGACCCGGATCGAGCTGGCCTTCGCCGTCCTGCTGGCCGCCGGCGCCGGCGGACTGGTCCTCGCCCTCGGACTCGCCGAACGCCGCCGCACCTTCGCCATCACCACCGTGCTGGGCGCCACCCGCCGCCACCTGCGCGGCATGGTCCTCACCGAGGCGATCGTGCTCACGGCCGGCGGCCTGCTCGGTGGTGCCCTGATCGGCTGGGCACTGTCCGAAATGCTGGTCAAGGTCCTCACCGGCGTCTTCGACCCACCCCCGGCCGCGCTCGCCGTCCCCGGCGGCTATCTGACACTCACCGCGGCCGCCGCCGTGGCCGCCGTACTCGCCGCCGCCCTCAACGGCGTACGCCGGGCCCGACGCCCCGCCGTCGAGGAACTGCGCGACCTGTGATCACACCGAACGGCCCCGCACCTCGTACGCTACCGAGCATGCGCACACCCGCAGCACCGGACCGGGGCCGTTTCGGCGTCCTCGTCGTCGAGGACGACGACACCATCGGCCGCCACCTCGAAACCGGCCTGCGCAGCAACGGCTACGCACCCACCTGGAGCCGCACCGGCGCGGGCGCACTCACCGAGGCTTCACAGGCGTCGTACGACGTGCTGCTCCTGGACCTCGGCCTGCCCGACATGGACGGCCTCGACGTCGCCCGCACCCTGCGCGCCCACTTCCCCGACCTGCTCATCATCATCCTCACCGCCCGCACCGACGACAT
The DNA here is from genome assembly GCF_040682555.1 of Streptomyces sp. NPDC051172. Taxonomy (NCBI): domain Bacteria; kingdom Bacillati; phylum Actinomycetota; class Actinomycetes; order Kitasatosporales; family Streptomycetaceae; genus Streptomyces; species Streptomyces sp. NPDC051172. The sequence continues at coordinate 5,674 of NZ_JBFBBE010000053.1, read as the reverse complement.
CGACGTCATCGCCGGCCTGGATGCCGGAGCCGACGACTACCTCGTCAAAGCCTTCAGCCTGACCGTCCTCCTCGCCCGGCTGCGGGCGCATCTGCGGCGGCATACCGTGGCGGCCTCGGCGCGGGAACCGGTGCGGCTGGGCGATCTGGTCGTCGACGTCATGGCCCGGCGCTGCGAGCTGAAGGGTGCTGAAGTTCCGCTGCGGGCCAAGGAGTTCGACCTGATCGCGGTGCTGGCCGAGCGAGCCGGCGAAGTGGTGTCGCGGGAGACGTTGATGGCCGAGGTGTGGGACGAGAACTGGTTCGGGCCCACCAAGACGCTCGATGTGACGATGGCGGGCCTGAGGCGCAGCCTGACCGAGGCGGCGCAGGCGGGCGGCGGCCCGGTCCGCCTGCCGCAGATCACCACGCTGCGAGGGCACGGATACCGGCTGGAACGGCAGCCGGATCCGGCGGACTGAGAAGCAGGGAGCGACGGCGCCGGGCGGTCCCTCCTCCCGTCAAAGGGCCCGATGGGAGACGGTGAGCAGGTAGGTGCCGTAGAAGAGGGAGACGCCGGCCAGGGCGGTGAGCAGGACGACGATCGTGCGCAGGCGGCTTCGCGCCAGATGCAGGGCGAGGGGGATCAGCAGCGGGAAGGCCGGCAGCAGGAACCTCGGCTTGCTGCTGAAGAAGTGGGTGCCGCCGACGGCCATCACTATGAGCACCGCGCAGTACGCGAGCAGGGGCAGAGGCATCCTGTTCAGGACGCAGAAGACGAACAGCAGCAGGTAGCCGAGGACGATCGCAGCGGTCGCATAGACGACGAGGGTGTCGTGCCCGACGATCAGGTGCTTGAACGTGTCGGCCGTGCCGACACCGAAGTCGAACCGTGAGCCCCACCGGCTCTGCACGTGGAAGTAGCCAAGGAGGCTGTGGGTCTTGAACCCCACCCAGCCGATGTAGCCGAACCATCCCAGGGGAGCCACGGCCGCGGCCGCCCAGGCGCGCGCAGCGGTGGGCTCACCGGCACGGCGCAGCTGCCACAGGTAAACGACGGCACCGGCGAAAACGGCGGCCGCCACCGCGAGACCATTGGGACGGCACAGCCCGGCCAGCACCGCCAGCGTCCCCGCGGTCAGCCAGCGACGGGTCAGCACCGCATACAGCGCCCACGCGGCAAAAGCCGTCATCAGGGGCTCGGTGTACGCCATCGTCAGGATGATCGCGTGCGGCAGCAGCGCCCACAGCGCCACGAGGATGATCCCCACCCGGCGGCTGTGCAGCAGCTCACCCACCCCGTAGACACCCCAGGCCGCCACCAGGGCGGCAGTCCAGGCGATGAGCAGCGCCACGTTGACGGAGCCGATCGGCAGCACCGTGTTCACCGCACGGATCAGGCCGGGGAAGAGCGGGAAGAACGCCCGGTCGTTCCAGATGAAGCCGCCCGTCTTGGCATGCTCGATCAGGCCGTAGCCGTGATCGGCGATGTGCCGGTACCAGCGGCCGTCCCATTCCAGACCGAGCACCGTGCGCGGGTGCTTGCCCAGGTGCAGCGACCACAAGGTCGCCATGATCACACCCGTCAGCCGCACAGAGGCGAACAACGACAGTGCCGGCAGCGCCTTCCCCAACTCGACACGCCACCGCCGCCGCTGCTGCTGCTGCTGAGGCGGCGGCGGCGGCGGACCCAGCCTCGGCGCGAACCGCCGCGTGAGCGGGTCGCTCTTCTTCATGAGGCTGTCGCCCATTTCGATTTCCTTCTCTTCATGCAGGAGGGTGCGGCCGGAGGCCGGGACAGGGGGCACCGTCGCCGGCTCACAGCACCGAACGGCGGGCCAGCAAGCCCATGACCAGCAGCCCGGGGGCCATCGGTAGCCATCCGGTCAGCAGGCGGTAGCCGAGGACCGCGGAGATCGCGGTCTGCCCTGGCGCGCCGGCCGCCGTGAGCGCGAGGGCGAGCGCGGCATCCAGCGACCCCAGTCCGCCGGGTGTGGGCAGCAGTGCCGCCGCGCCGCTGGCGACGAGGTACGCCATGACCACGTGGCCGGTCGGCAGTCCGAGACCGAGCGCGTGGACGACGGCGACCACCACGCCGGCGTGGAGCAGCGCGAACGCGAGCGAGCCGCCCCACAGCGCACACGCCCGTGCGCGGCTCCGGTGCACTTCACGCACGTCGGCGAAAGCCCGGCTTGCCGCCCGCCGCAGCCGGCCACTCGTCACGACTAGCAGCAGGAACGCTCCGGCCGCCACCGGCAACAGCACCTCCACCAAGTGCGGCACCCGCGCCGACAGCCGGACCGTGCCCGGCGAGGTCACCAGCAGGACCACACCCAGCACCAACCGGACCACCCCGCCGACGACCGCCTTCACTGCCAGCGCGGTCGCCGAGCGCCGGGTGGACAGACCGCACCGCTTCAGGAACCGCAGGTTGACCACGGTCGCACCCGCGCCCGCCGGGAGGAGGTGGTTGGCGGCGGACGCGGCGAACTGCACGGCCACCAGCCGCCCCCTGGGCAGGCGTTCGGTGACGGCCCCCTGTTGCGCCACGGCCGCGCACACCCAGGTGGCCACGGCAGCGAGGCAGGCGAGCAGCAGCCACTCCCCGTCGGCCGCCGCCAGACTGTCCGTTCCACTGTCCAGCGTGGCCCGATGCGCGGCGAGGACCCCACAGGCGCCCGCGAAAACCGCCAAAGTGATCCCCAGCCGGCAGTACAGGCGCCTGCCCATGGTCGCCGCCGGTCCGTCGGTCAAGGTCATGGTTACCTCACCGCCCCTGCGTCACGTCGGGAGCCACAAACGCCTGAAGGACGCCGACCCGCTTCACGGGCCAGGTGCGCGCGTAAGCGGGCGGGCGGCCACCGGGCGCGGTGAGCACGGCGAGGGGAGTTCTGTGGGCGGCTCGGGCCAGGTCGGCCGCACTCGTGCTGGCGTCGTGGCCTCCGGTCTGGGCGGAACCGCACCCTGCGTAGAAGGCGATCGGCACGGCCTCGTCACCGCTGAGCAGGCACGGCGGCCGTACGCCGAGCGTATGGAGGGCGGCCGCGGTACGGGACCAGTCGGCGCGGTTGGCGGCAGAGCTGTGCACGGTGCGCTCCAGGACGACGTACTGCACGGCCAGGTGCCCCGCCAGGCAGACCGCCACCAGGCTGACCGCAAGGGTGCGCGCCCTCCCGCGGGCCGGGGCGGCGACCAGGTGAGCGAGGCCGTGGGCGACCGGAACGGCGAGCAGGGCGTACGCGGGCAGCAGGAACCGAGGGGCTGCGTAGCCGATGAGGAACAGGTAGGGAACGGCGGCCGTGACGGCGCAGGCGCCTGGGAGCAGGACGGGCAGGGCACGCCGGGCGCGGACCGCGACCACCACACCCAGAGCGGCCAGGAGCGGCAGCACGAACCACCACAGAGTCATCACCGGGCTGGGCATCGGGCCGGTGCAGGGCCGGCACAGCGTGCGTCCGCCGAGGCTGCGCAGTTGGTCGACGACGGCGAGGTGCCAGCCGAGGCCGCCCTGGATGCGAGAGGCATCGGAAAGGCGTTGTACGAGGCCGCCGTAGCTCGCGTACGCCTCGATCACCCACTCGCCTGCGCCCGCAAGCAGCCCTGCGACCAGCACGAGCAGCAGGCGTGGGCGGCGCAGGGAGAGGACGAGCAGGGGCAGCACGACGTAGACCGCGTCCATCGGGCGCATCCACGTCATCAGCGCCACCCCGGCGAACACGCCCCACCAGGCTGCCCGGTCCCCTGCGTTGGCGCGGGCGCGCAGATAGCAGCCGACGCAGGCCAGCGCCCCGATGGCGACCCAGGAGTTGGGCATGGCCTGCGGCCCGTAGAACAACGTCACCCACAAGGAGGCGTAGAGGGCACCAGCCAAAGCGAGGATGCGTGGCATGACGTGGGCTCGCCAGACACGCAGAGCGAAGTAGAGGGCCAGGCCGGAGAGGACGGCCAGGTATATCCGGAGGAGAGCGGTGGAGTCGGACCACGAGGCAATCGGAGCGGCAAGGAGGGAGATGCCGCGGGCGCGGGGGGCGCTGAAGAAGGCGGCGGGAACCTGGCCGCTGACCTGGCTGACATAGACGGTCTCGTCCCAGCCGAGACCGAGACCCGGTCGTACTAGCACGATCTGGGTGATCGTGAAGGCGGCCGCGACCGCCGCGAGCCGGGGTTCGCCCAGGCGGCACCGGGGCCGAGCGGTCTGCGGTCGAGGGCCGGTCCGAGGGGCGCCGGTCGTCGTGGCACTCGAGCCGTCGGCCATCTTCCACCTCCCGTCGCTGCGCACCGCGCAATCCGGAATCCACTGCTCCTGCAACCCGTAGGTGGTCATCCCACCCTACGGTTCGTAGGGTTAGAGGCGGGTGTGAAAGCCTCTCCCCTCACCTCTGTAAGGTGACCGGCATGGCGGGCGGCGGCCAACGCGAGAGGCCCGAACGGCGTAGTGCGGGCGCGCTGGAAGCTGCCGTCCTGGCGGCCCTGGTCCGAAAATAACCTCTGAGGTTCGGTTGGCCGGTGAGTTCAGGTGGCCTCGATGGGTTCGAAGCGGACGGTGTAGCCGAGGGCGTTGGCCTGGCGGGTGATCCGGCGCATGGCGCGTTCGGGGTCGTGTTTGGCGTAGTAGTCGCCGCCGAGGTCGTGGAAGGCGACGTTGCCGGTGAGCATGTGCCAGACCGCGGTGAGGATCGAGTGTTCGAGAGCGACGAGGGCCTTCTTCTTGCCGAGGCGGGGCACCAGGCGGTGGTAGCGGGCGCCGAGGTAGGTGGTGTCCTTGGTGCGGGAGGCGGCCATGGCGGCGGTGCCGAGTGCGGCACTGAGCCATCGGTTGCCGTGGCGTCTGCGGCCGGACTTGTGCTTGCCGGCGGATTCGTGGTGGCCGGGGCAGACCCCGGCCCAGGAGGCCAGGAGGCCAGGAGGCCAGGTGCCCTGCGGTGCGGAAGCGGCCCATGTCGCCCCCGGTCTCCGCGATGATGGCCTCGGCGGTGGCCCGGCCGACCCCGGGGATGGTCTGCAGCAGCTCAATCTGCTGGGCGAAAGGGAGCATCTCGGCCTCGATCCGTACCGACAGCTCGCCGATGGCCGCGGTGAGATGGTCGACGCGTTCCAGGTGCAGCCGGCAGAGGAAGGCGTGGTGTTCGCCGAAGTTCCCGGTCAGTGCCTCCACCAGCGCGGGGATCTTGGGCCGCATCCGGGCCTTGGCCATCTGGGCCAGGGTGTGGACATCGCGTTCGCCGTCGATGAGGGCGGCGAGCATGGCCCGGCCGGAGACACCCATGATGTCGGTGGCCACGCTGGAGAGCTTGATGCCCGCATCCTCCAGCTCCTTCTCCAGGCGCTGGACTTCCCGGGACCGCTCTGCGGTCAGGGTGGTGCGGTAGCGGGTCAGATCCCGCAGGTGCCGGACCGGCTCGGGCGGCACGAACGACGCCTTGAGCAGACCGCATTCACCCAGCTGGCACAGCCAGGCGGCATCCGCGACGTCGGTCTTGCGGCCGGGCAGGCCCTTGGCGTGCGCGGCGTTGACCAGGATCACGTTCAGGCAGTCCTCCAGCAGGTAGAACGCCCCCCGCCAGTGTGAAATTCACCTGGCATTGCGCGGCGCAGCCTTCACCGGGGTTGAACTCGCGGTGGCGGGCCGATCGATCATCCGGCTCCCATGATCAGTCCGGTCTCGATGAGGCAGCCGTCGATCAGGTCCGACCGGT
>NZ_JBFBBE010000052.1:0-66507 GCF_040682555.1 Streptomyces sp. NPDC051172 | reverse complement strand
TCTACCAGCGGTCCCGTTCGTCATTCACCGCAGGGCCAGCACGCCCACCCGCGCCTGGACAGCGCCCCAGCCAGCCTTAACTTCCCGGCCTTGCTACAAAGCCCAGCGCTACGGCCGTACTTTGGTCAAGATCTGCCGGTTCGAGCCGACCTCCCAGACCTGCTCCACTTGCGGGGTCAAGGACGGACCCGAACCCCTCAACGTCCGGGATTGGACCTGCACCGCCTGCGGCACCGTCCACGACCGCGACACCAACGCCGCACTCAACGTGAAAACGGCCACCGGACTGGCGGTGTCAGCGCTGCGGAGCGCCGGTAAGACCGGGAGTAATCCCGGCACAGCGCAAAGAAACAGGAAGCCACGGACTCCCGACCGGAAACCGTGCCGCGTAGCGGCACAGCAACCAGTGGAGAGGACCAGAGTCCTCGTCCTTCAGGACGAGGAGCATGTCAAACGCCTTCCAGGATCATCGCGTTGGCCAGTCCGCCCGCCTCGCACATCGTCTGCAGGGCGTAGCGTGCGCCACGCGCGCGCATGGCGTGCACGAGGGTGGTCGTCAGACGGGTGCCGCTGGCCCCGAGCGGGTGACCGATCGCGATCGCGCCGCCGTGCACGTTGACCTTGGCGAGGTCGGCGCCGGTCTCCTGCTGCCAGGCCAGGACGACGCTGGAGAACGCCTCGTTGACCTCGAACAGGTCGATGTCGTCGAGGGCCAGGCCGGCCCTGCGCAGCACCTTCTCGGTCGCCGGTATGACGCCCGTGAGCATCAGCAGCGGGTCGGAGCCGGTGACGGCGAAGCTGTGCAGCCGGGCGAGCGGGCGCAGGCCGAGGCGGGCCGCGGTCTCGCTGGAGGTGATCAGCACGGCGGAGGCGCCGTCGTTGACGGGGCTGGCGTTGCCCGCGGTGACGTTCCATTCGATCTGCGGGAAGCGCTCGGCGAAGGCCGGGTCGTGGTAGGCGGGCCGGAGCCCGGCGAGTATCTCGGTGGTGCTGTCCGGCCGTACGCACTCGTCGCGCGTGACGCCCTCCAGGGGCGCGACCTCGCTGTCGAAGAGACCGTTGGCCCAGGACTCGGCGGCCTTGCGGTGCGAGGAGACCGCGAAGGCGTCCATCCGGTCGCGAGTGATCGACCACTTGGCGGCGATGAGTTCGGCGCTGATGCCCTGCGGGACCAGGCCCTCCGGGTAGCGCTCGGCGACGCCGGGGCCGAAGGGGTCCTTGCCGGGCGGCACGTTCGACCACATCGGCACCCGGCTCATCGACTCCACACCACAGGCGACGACGAGGTCGTAGGCGCCCGAGATGACGCCCTGCGCGGCGAAGTGCACGGCCTGCTGGGAGGAGCCGCACTGGCGGTCCACGGTGGTCGCCGGGACGGTCTCCGGGAAGCCCGCCGACAGCACGGCGTAGCGGGTGGTGTTCATGGCCTGCTCGCCGACCTGGTCGACGGTGCCGCCGATGACGTCGTCGATCAGTGCCGGGTCGACGCCGGAGCGGTCGACGAGGGTGCGCAGGGTGTGGGCGAGGAGCTCGACGGGGTGGACGTGCGCGAGGGCGCCGCCCGGCTTGCCCTTGCCGATCGGGGTGCGTACGGCTTCGACGATGACTGCGTCACGCATGTGCATGCCTCCACGGCGAATCGAACGGGAACTACTCGTGAGTAGGAAATCCAAACTCACCATAGCTCCGTAGGTTGGAAAAACAAACCCTCCCCTAGACTGGGCGTCATGGCCGCCACCAAAGACCCGCGCCCCTGCTCCATCGCCGACACCCTGGCGCTGGTGGGCGAGAAGTACTCCCTGCTCGTCGTGCGCGAGGTGTGCCTGGGCAACGGGCGGTTCGACCAGCTGGTACGCAACATCGCCGCCCCGCGCGACGTCCTGGCCGCCCGTCTGCGCCGCCTCGTGGACGCCGGGATCCTGACGAAGCGCGCCTACAGCGAGCGGCCGCAGCGCTTCGAGTACCGGCCCACTCAGGCAGGCCTCGAGTTGGAGCCGGTCCTGATGACCCTCAAGGAGTGGGGCGACCGCCACCTCCGCAACGGAGTCGACCTCCCCATGGTGGTCGAGCACATCTGCGGCAACGAACTAGTCCCGGTCGTCACATGCCAGGCCTGCGGCAATCCGGTGCACCACGAGGACCTCACCGCCCATCCGCAGGCCGAGGGGTGGACGGTGAAGGGGCCATCGGCGGCCTGACCCGGAGAAACCGAGATCTTCGGGCGCGCTTCGCCCCACAGCTGCTGATCCTGCGGCGAACCCGGCTCTCGAGAGCCAGGAGGGATACATGATCCGAGGCGCTCATTCCCGCCGCTGCGCCGCCAGAGTGCGGGCCGCCCGTGAGAAGCAGGTCTCCCACTGTGAACAACCCGGCCGACTCCACTACCCCTGTCATGAACGCACCATGGCTCCTCGCCCGCTTCGCGCAGGCCGCGATCGCCGCGGCAGCCGTCGCGGACGTCTTCCGGGTACTGGCCCTCAGAGCTCACGGGCTGCACCCCACGAACGCGTCGCTGAACGAGTCGGGCTTCAGATCGATGGTGTTCGTGAACCTCCTGGCCGCGGCGGCCGTGGTCTTCCTGGTGTGGTTCAGCCGCTGCCGGCGAAACGCACGGGTCCTTTCACCGGGGGCCGCCTCGCAACCCGGCGTGTGGGCCGTCGTGGCCTGGCTGATACCGGTGGTCAACCTGTGGGTTCCGCGCGAACTCGTCCTGGAGGTCCACCGTGCGAGCAGCCTCGGGACGGCGGAGACGGGCCGCGACGAGGTCCTGGTGAACGTCTGGTGGGCGGCCTGGGCCGGGCACACCGCGATCGGCATGGCAACCCGGTTCGGGGGCGGGACCTGGATGCCCCACCTGGTGGTGACGGAGGCGCTCAACCTGGCCGCGGCCGTGCTCGCGGTGTTCGTGATCCAGCGCATCACGGCACTGCAGAGCGCAGCACTGCGCACCGCATCGCCCACGCCTGTTGCGGCGCCGTGAGGCCCCAAGGCGGCAGGTCCTAGTCGGCCCGGTACACGTCCAACCGCCCGCACATCCCGAACTTCCCGTGCGCCGAAGGAAGTTCGGCCCTGACGACAGCCTCCGCGAGGTGGCCTGCGTCGCCCTTCTCCAGGCGGTCGAGCTGCTCCCCCGTGGCTGCGGCGGCCGCCTCCGCTCCCCGTCGCCAGCGTTCCCGCCACTCGGCGAGCCGGGGGCGTACCAGTGCCGCTGCGGCGCGGTGGAAGGCGGCCAGCGCCTCGGGCCCGTCCGCGTCGCGCAGCGCCCGGTAGCCCTGCAGGGCGAGGTCCCGGCGAGCTCGGGCGAACCGCTCCTGCTCCTCCTCCGGCACATCCGTCGGGATCCTGGTCGCGGCGGCGTACGTCTCCGCGTCGCCCAGGTACCGCGGCGGCAGCGTCAGGACCGCGTCGCCCGCCTCCGGAAGGCCGCTGTTCTGCATCAGGACCGTGATGCGCAGGGCGTCCTCGTTGACCAGGCGGTGGATGGTGCCCGGCGTGAACCAGGCGACCGTGCCGGGTACGAGGGGCGTGACCTCGTACCCGGACGTCGTGAGGGTCTGCACCGCACCCCGGCCGCCGGTGACGACATACGCCTCCGAACAGGTCAGGTGCATATGGGGAGTCCCGCCGCAGACGCCGTCGACGGCCGGCCAGTCGTAGACGGACAGGTGCGAGACGGCGACTGAGCCCGGCAGGCCCGTGAACTCCCCTGTGGTCACCACGGATGCGCCTCCAGGTACTTGGTGATCTCCTCCCGCTCCCACGACCCGTCGGCCACCACGATCCGGTAGCGGCGGGTGAGGGTGTCGCCGGGAGCGAGTTCCAGTTCGTCGTAGAACGCCCAGGACGGGGCGACGGCGGCGAACGGCTCGTTGCGTACGAACCAGTGGGCGGGGTGGGTGCCCCGCTCGCCCAGGTGGTCGTTCTCGGGGGCGTGGGCGAAGACGAGGGTCGCGTGGCCGTCCCTGCCGTCGTGTTCGCCCAAGAAGGCGAGCCACGGCGACTGCTCGCCCATCAGGCCGGGGCCCTCGCCGTCGGGCCCGATGATCCGGCCGTCGCGGAAGGCGCGCGGGCCGCGCCAGAACAGGCCGGTGTAGCCGGCCATTTCACGTCCCGCGGTGGTCGGGCTGCCGAAGCGCAGCGGCTCGTCCCGGCGGTTGGTGACGGCGCTGGTCCAGGTCAGCGCCCAGGAGCCGGACTCCGCGTCGACGTCGTGGATCTCGATACGACGCTCCTCGTCGGCCCACAGCTCCCCGCTGTACGGGTGCCAGGTCAGCCGCTGAGCGATCACTGCGCGGTCGTCGTGAACCGCCACCTCGTCGAAGGCGACGTGGGCCATCGACCCGACGCGATCGGGCAGTTCGAGGTAGCCCTCGCCGTGAACGTAGGAGTTGCCGCCCCAGAGGTTGGCACCCGACAGGTGCGAGGCGGTCAGCTGCAGGCCCTTGTGCCAGCGGTGGTCGTTGGGCCGGTAGTCGGTGACGACCTCGCCCGCCAGGGTGCGCAGGGGGTGGATGTACGGCTTGGGGGACTCCCAGGCCGCTTCCGGGGCGTACACGTAGCTCAACAGCTCGACGCCGCCGGCCCGTTCGGTGATCGTGATGCGGTCGCCGTGGGCGTGCACGACACGCAACCCGGTCATGCGGACACCTCCTCGGCCGCCACGAGTGCAGCGGGTGCCCAGCCGGGCGCTCCGCCGTGCATCGCCGTGTGGAACGGGTCGCCGGGGCCGATCTCGCCGGCCTTGACCGTGGTGTCCGTGAAGGCCGCCTTGTAGATCGCGGCGATCAGCTCCAGGCTGGTGCGCCCGTCGGCGCCGCTGCTGCGCGGCCGCTCCCCCGCGCGCATGCTCGCGACCAGCTCCCGCAGCTGTTCCAGGTGCGAGCTGGGCACGTCCGCGCCGAAGTCCTGCCAGGCGGCAGCCTCCTCGCCGGGCACGCCGGGGGCCGGGGTGATGCGCCAGTTCTCGTTGGAGTGGCCGTAGAGGTGGGTGAGCTCGACCGTGGCGCGCTCGCAGTCGATGCGGATGCGGCTGACCTCGTCGGGGCTCAGGACGCTGTTGACGACCGTCGCCATCGCGCCGTTCTCGAAGCGGATCAGAGCGGTGGAGACGTCCTCGGTCTCCACGTCGTGCACCAGCCGCCCGGCCATCGCGCGCACCTCGCGCCACGGGCCGAGCAGGTCCAGCAGGAGGTCCATCTGGTGGATGCCGTGGCCCATGGCGGGGCCGCCGCCCTCGGTCGCCCAGCGGCCGCGCCAGGGCACGGCGTAGTAGGCGGTGTCGCGGTACCAGGTGGTCTGGCAGTGCGCGACCAGCGGCCGGCCCATGGCCTGCTCGGCGAGCAGCCGCCGTACGTGCCGGGAACCGGAGCCGAAGCGGTGCTGGAAGACGATCGACGCGTACGGACCGCCGTCCTCGCCCTCCTCGGCCTCCACCGCGTCGTAGTCGGCGAGCGTCGGCACCGGCGGCTTCTCGCACCACACCCACGCCCCGGCGCGCAGGGCGGCGATGGTCTGCTCGCGGTGCAGCGTCGGCGGGGTGCAGACGCTCACCAGGTCGGGGCGCTGCTCGCGCAGCAGCTGCTCCAGGTCGGTGTAGGCGTGCGGGATCCCGGTCGCCCGGCAGAACTCCTCGACCGCGGTCGCATCGATGTCGACGGCGGCGACGACCTCCACCTCGCCCTCCTCGGCGAGCCTGGCCAGGGCGGGCAGGTGCGAGCCCCGCCCGATGGCGCCGGTGCCGATGACGGCGGCCCGGATGCGCCGGCCGGCGAGCGGGGCGACGGGGGCCTGGGACGTCCCGGGATGGGTCTCGGACGTGGGCATGGACCTGATCAGCACTCCTCCGGGAAACGACAAGCTACGAGGAGGAGCAGCGTCAGCAAGCGCTTTCTCCTCCCAGAAACGTAAGCTCCGCCCCCACACCTGGTCAACCACCCAGAACCCAAGGCCGCCCGCTGCCCCCGAAACCCCTGTGCGGGGCCTGCCGACGCCGGAGGTTAGGCTGCCCTGCACACCCGTGATCACGACGCCCGCCGGCATGGCGCCCCGTCGCGCCTGCCACGATCAGCACTTGGACGCCGTACATCCATGTCTTGGTTTGAATCCCTCATCCTCGGACTCGTCCAGGGGCTGACCGAGTTCCTCCCCGTCTCCTCCAGCGCGCATCTGCGGCTGACCGCCGCCTTCTCCGGCTGGAAGGACCCCGGCGCGGCCTTCACGGCGATCACGCAGATCGGCACGGAGACCGCCGTGCTGATCTACTTCCGCAGGGACATCGGGCGGATCGTCTCGGCCTGGGCGCGCTCGCTGGTGAACAAGGAGATGCGCCGCGACCACGACGCGCAGATCGGCTGGCTGGTGATCGTCGGCTCGATCCCGATCGGTGTGCTCGGGCTGCTGTTCAAGGACCAGATCGAGGGGCCGTTCCGCGATCTGCGGATCACCGCGACGATGCTGATCGTCGTCGGTGTGGTGATCGGCATCGCCGACCGGCTCGCGGCCCGCGACGAGACGGGCGGCCGGCACCGGGCGCCCAAGCAGCGCAAGACGCTCGAGAACCTGGGTGTGAAGGACGGCCTCGTCTACGGCCTGTGCCAGTCGGCAGCGCTGATCCCGGGCGTCTCCCGCTCCGGAGCCACCATCAGCGGCGGCCTGTTCATGGGCTACCGTCGCGAGGCCGCGGCCCGCTACTCCTTCCTCCTCGCCGTTCCCGCGGTGCTGGCCTCCGGCCTGTTCGAGACCAAGGACGCGCTGGAGAGCGGCCATGTCTCCTGGGGCCCGACGCTGCTGGCGACAGTGATCGCCTTCGCGTCCGGGTACGCCGTCATCGCATGGTTCATGAGGTTCATCTCGACCAGGAGCTTCATGCCCTTCGTCTGGTACCGCATCGCGCTGGGCATCGTCATCATCGCCCTGGTCACCGCGGGCGCACTGAGCCCGCACGCGGCGGAGTCGGCGGGCTGACCAGGGCCCGGCGCTCCGGCAGGAGTGCGGACCTCAACACTCCGGCGCGATACGGAAGTTGCAGCTCCGGGCGGCGGCGCGAAAATCCGTGACCAATGACATACGTCATGGGTAGCCGTCCGGTAGCGCAGTGTCAGTGCTTGCCCCTAGGCTTGTGTGCATGTCCCCCCATTCCTCAACCCCTGGTTCCGTGCGTTCCGCCGCCGAGGTCAACGAGCAGATCCGTGCGCTGTGGATGCGCGCGGGCGGCTCCCTGTCGGCCCAGGAGCGCGCGGAGTACGAGATGTTGGTGGTCGAGTGGGCGGCGGCGATCCAGAGCGACGTCATCAAGGCGGCCTGAAGGGGAGGCATCCCCCGTGGGGCGTCACATGGCCGGGACGGCGTGCCGTCTGACGAGTTCGTACGACCGCAGACGCTCGGTCGGCGCGTAGACCGGTGTGACCAACATGAGTTCGTCCGCGCGAGTCACCTCCACCAGGTCCGCCAACTGCTTCACGACGACGTCCGGTGAGCCATGGGCCTGTTGAGCGCGGAAGCTCGTCAGTGCCCGCTCTTCCTCCGCGGTGAACGGGTGGGCGGCCGCCTCTTCGGGAGTGGGGAAGGGGATGTCGCCCCGCCCCTTGAGCAGACCGGCCCTGACGACATGCATCGGGCCGGCCAGCCGGGCCGCTTCCTGCTGCGTCTCGGCGCACACCGTTTCCACGCAGATCAGCACCCGGGGGCGCTCGCACCAGCGGGACGGGGAGAAATGCGCCCGGTAGTGATCGAGTGCGGCAAGGGTGTTGTCCGGGCGAATGTGGTGGGCGAAGGCGAGCGGCAGTCCCAGTTCCGCGGCAAGCGCCGCACCGCCCGTGCTCGACGCAAGCAGCCAAGGCTCCGAACGGGCCGAGCGCGACCTCGTCCACCAGGAAACGCAGGGTCGCCGCCACGTCGTCCCGGTACTCGTCGTCCGTCGTCGGTCCGGCCCCGCGCCGCAGGGCCCGCGCCGTCTCCTCGTCGAATGTGCCAGGCCCGCGGCCGATGCCCAGGTCGATCCGGCCGGAGTGCAGGGCGGCAAGCGTGCCGAACTGCTCCGCCAGCATGATCGGGGCGTGGTTCGGGGCCAGCACACCCCCGGAACCGAGGCGTATGGACGAGGTCAGCGCGGCCGCGTGCGCGGTCAGCACGACGGGCGGGAACGCCCCGATGGCCGGGGAGTGGTGGTGCTCGGCGTACCAGAGCCGCAGGTAGCCGAGGTCTTCGACGCCCTGGGCGAACTCGGCGGTGTCCCGTAAGGTGTCCGCGGCCCGGGCACCGGACTGCACCATGGCCACTTCGAGCGCGCCGATCGGAATGGTGATCATTCGGTCAGTATAGGAATCAGCGGCCGCACCCGGACGCGCCGGACGTCGAACGACGGGCGCGGGCAAGGAAGTTGGACGGCGCCGGCAACGAAGTTGTGTCGTCGTCGCGCACCCCCTTGGCCCGGCACGTCACATGCCCAACACTGAGCCGATGACGCAGCGCGTGGAGCTCGCGACCGTGATGGACCGGCTGGCCGTCGACGAAGTCGTCACCGACTACGCGGCGGCCGTGGACGACGGTGACTGGAAGACGTACCGGGGACTGTTCACGCCCGACGGACGCGCGGACTACCGCTCGGCCGGCGGCATCGAGGGAGGTGCCGGCCAGGTCGCCGTGTGGCTTGCCGAGAGCATGCTGCTGTTTCCGATGCGGCAGCATCTGATCGTCAACCGGCGGGTGCGGTTCGGGATGCTGGAGCAGGACATCGGCGACACCGCGCGCGTGCGCGCCGACTACGTCAATCCGATGCGGTTCGCGGCGGACGGCTCAGGGGCGACCGCTCCCGACTTCGTGTGCGGCGGCCGGTACGCCTTCGGCTTGCTGCGGACGTACGACGGCTGGCGGCTGCGCGAAGTCGTCGTGGAGGAGAAATGGCGGCGCCTTCCCGAGCCGCGTGTGGCGCCCGTGGCCGAATGATCCGGGGCCCTCTGTCCACGATCACCGAAAGAACGCACACTGGAGCCACCACCGGGTAGGGAGGAGCCGTATGAAGACCTTCGGTCAGTGGCTCGCCTCTCCGTGGCGGCGCTCGGCGATCGCCGCTCTGACGGGCGCCTTGCCCGTGTTCGCGTTCCCCGCCCCTTCGCTGTGGTGGTTCGCCTACGTCGCCCTGGTCCCCTGGATCGTGCTGGTCCGCTCCGCACCCACCGGGAAACGGGCCGCCTACGACGGCTGGTGCGGCGGTTTCGGCTACATGGTGGCCGTGCACCACTGGCTGCTGCCGAGCCTGAACGTGTTCATCTTCCTCATCGCCGCGCTGCTGGGCGCGCTCTGGGCGCCGTGGGGCTGGCTGGTGCGGCGCTTCCTGGGCGGGGTGCCCGGGACAGGGCCCGGCCTGGCCGCGCTCTTCGTGCTGCCGTCGGCCTGGCTGATGGTCGAGCTCGTGCGTTCCTGGCAGGGACTGGGCGGCCCGTGGGGGATGCTCGGCTCCAGTCAGTGGCAGGTGGAACCCGCGCTGCGGCTCGCCTCGGTCGGCGGGGTGTGGCTGCTCAGCATCCTGGTGGTGGCCGTCAATGTCGCCGTCGCAGCGCTGGTGGTGTCGTGGGCCAGTGGCATGTCACATACCACCGTGGTCTGGGTTCCGGCCATGGCGGGCCTGGTCGCGACCGCCACCGCGACCTCTGCGGCCTGGGTGTGGTCACCGCGTCCGGACGTCGACGGCCGGGTGCGGATCGCCGTCGTGCAGTCGGGCGTCATCAACGGCCCCGACAAGCGCTTCGACCGCGAGGAACAACTCACCCGCCAACTCGCCCGGCAGCACCCGAACCTGATCGTGTGGGGCGAGAGCAGCGTCGGATTCGACCTCGCCCAACGCCCCGACCTGGCGAAACGCATCGCGGCCCTCTCTCGCGAGACGGGGGCCGACATCCTGGTCAACGTGGATGCCCGGCGCTCCGACAAACCCGGCATCTACAAGAGTTCGGTGCTCGTCGGCCCGGACGGGCTGACCGGCGACCGCTACGACAAGATGCGGCTCGTGCCCTTCGGCGAGTACATCCCCTTCCGTTCGGTGCTGGGGTGGGCGACCTCCGTCGGCAAAGCGGCAGGCGAGGACCGCAGGCGCGGCTCGGAGCAGGTCCTGATGAACGTCGGGCACGGGCTGCGCATAGGCCCGATGGTCTGCTTCGAGTCGGCTTTCCCCGACATGAGCCGCCATCTCGCACAGGACGGCGCCGAGGTGCTGATAGCGCAGTCGGCGACGTCTACGTTCCAGCAGAGCTGGGCGCCCGAGCAGCACGCCTCGCTGGCTGCACTGCGTGCCGCGGAGACCGGGCGCCCGATGGTCCACGCGACGCTGACAGGGGTGTCGGCCGTGTACGGGGCGAGTGGGCAGCGACTGGGGTCCTGGATGGGGACGAGCTCCGGCGCGGCAGCGACATATGACATTCCACTGGCCCACGGCACCACCCCGTACGTGCGCTACGGCGACTGGCCGGTGCACGGCGCCCTGCTGATCCTCGCCGTGTGGTGCGCGTCCGAGGGCGTACGGGCGGTCCGGCTCAGGCGGCCCGGTCCTCAACCGCACGTACCACCCGCTCGCACAGTTCGTGAGTCGCCAGTGCGTCCCGGGCGCTGAGCACCTTCCCCGCCCGCACGGCGTCGAGGAAGGCCAGCACCGCCTGTTCGATGCCGCGCTGCCGGGCCACCGGCACCCAGTCGCCGCGCCGGCGCACGGTCGGCTGCCCCTTGTGGTCGATCACCTCGGCGAGGTTGAGGACCTGCCGCTTGGTGTCCTGACCGGACACCTCGAGGATCTCCTCCGCCGAACCGCTGAGCCGGTTCATCACCCCCAGCGCGGTGAACCCGTCCCCGGCCAGCTGCAGCACCACATGGTGCAGCAGACCGCCCTCCACGCGCGCGCGTACCGTCACGTCGTCGACGGGCCCCGGCACCAGGAAGCGCAGCGTGTCCACGACGTGGATGAAGTCGTCGAGGATCATCGTGCGCGGCTCCTCCGGCAGCCCGATGCGGTTTTTCTGCATGAGGATCAGCTCGCGCGGGTGCTCGGCGCACTGCGTGTACCCGGGTGCGAAACGCCTGTTGAAGCCGACCGCGAGCGAGAGGTCGCGCTCCTCGGCGAGCGCCACCAGCCGCTCGGACTCGGCGAGTTCGTAGGCGAGGGGCTTGTCGACGTAGGTCGGCACCCCCGCCTCCAGCAGCCGGGTCACGATCTCCGGGTGCGTGATGGTGGGCGCGTGCACGAAGGCGGCGTCGAGGTCCTGGGCGAGCAACGCGTCCAGGGTGGCGTGCCGGTGGTCCACCGGGAGGTGGAGGCTGTCGCCGACCCGGTCGAGCGTCTCGGGCGTACGCGTGTGCAGCTGCAGTTCGATCCCGGGGAGGCCCGCGAGCACCGGAAGGTAGGCCTTTTGCGCGATGTCGCCGAGTCCGATGCAGCCGACCTTCACGGGGTGGTCTCCTCTAGCGGTTGCCTGCCGGGTCCTGCCGGAAGCATACGGCTGCTGCGGCGGCCACCGGCCGACGAGGGTCGCGGGCGGCAGCGTAGTACGGCGGAGTGGATACCGGCCGCGGCCACGACCGGGCCGCTGAAAACGCGTGGTCGGTTCGGATCCGTTGGGAAAGGATGCGGTCATGACGACAGAGCGCCGTGAACCCGCGACCACCGCCGACGAACGCACCATGCTGGACGGCTGGCTGGACTATCACCGCCAGACCCTGGCCCGGAAGTGCGAGGGCCTGACCGACGCGCAGCTCAGGACCGCCGCCGTGGAGCCGTCCACGCTGTCCCTGATGGGGCTGGTGCGGCACATGGCGGAGGTGGAGCGGTCCTGGTACCGCCGAGTGCTCGCGGACGAGGACGCGGCCCCGATCTACTACAGCGACGAGGACCCGGACGGCGAGTTCCACCTCACCGAGGCCGACACCTGGGCGGAGGCGTACGCCACCTGGCAGGCCGAGATCGAGGCCGCACGACGCACCGCGGCCCGCTTCGCCCTGGACGACACCTCCAGGGGCAAGCACCGGCGCACCGGCGAACACTTCAACCTGCGCTGGATCCACACCCACATGATCGAGGAGTACGCCCGCCACAACGGCCACGCCGACCTGCTCCGAGAACGCCTCGACGGCACCACGGGCGACTGACGTCACCCGGAGCACGCCCCCGGCCCCCGTACGGGGCGGGAGATCACCCGCGCGGGGCATCCTTCGCTCATACGCTGCCGCCGAAGCCGCCGACCCGACATCGTTGCGCGGGTGCATCGAACGACGACCACCGCAACGCTCCTGGTCACCGTGGCCGTCTCGGCCCTCGCCGGCTGTGTGACGATCCAGCGCCCGCCCGCGTCCGGGCCGCCTCCTGCAGCGTCCCCGCCGTCGGCGCCGTATCCGGACGACCAGGGGACCCCGCAGATCGTGCAGGCGCCGGCCCGTGAGGCGCTGGTGGGGACCGCCCCGTCCGCACGGCCGGAGCGCAAGCCGCCCGCGCGGCAGGGTCCGCCGGCCGCGCAACCGGAGGCGCCGCACTCGCGCCCGCGGCCCCGTCCCCGGCCGCCGCACCCGGAGCCCAGGCACCATCGGCGGCCGCACGTGGAGGTCCCGAACATGCCCAAGCCGGTCCCGAAGCAAACGGACATGTGCGCCCTCGGCCGGATGTACGGAGGCTGGCGGTCCGACAGCCCGGAGGCGGTCATCTGCAAACAGGCGTACGGCAGTTGAGGCGGCCGTAGCCGCTCCGGAGAGGCTCTACGGCCGCTGGCGTGGCGGCCCCCACCGACCGTCGCCGTCCGGGCCCCTCTCCCCCAGCCGCAGTTCCAGCCGCCCGATCGCCGCCCGCACCCCGTCCCCGTAGCTGTCGTCCGCCAGCGCCTCGGCCGCGCTGCGGGCATGGCGCAGATGGGTGCGGGCGGCGCCGCTGCGGTCGAGCTTCACATAGTCGGCCGCCAGGTTCAGATGCAGCGAGGGGTAGAGCGCGCGCACCGCCAGGGTTCCTTCGTGTTCGGCGAGGCGGTCGTCCGTGAGTTCCTCGGCCGCGGTCAACGCCCGCAGGTCCCACGCCAGTTCGTCCGCGGGGTCGTCCTGGGTGTCGGCCATGTAGTGGGCCAGCGTGCAGCGGTGCAGGGCATCGCCGTGCTCGCCGATCTCCGCCCACAGCTGGAGGAAGCGGTGCCGGGCCTCCTCGCGGTCGCCCGCGTGATGCAGCATGACGACCTGCCCGATCCGCGTCATCACGGCGTCCTGCGCCGCCTGCTCCTGTCCGTTGGCCACCACGTCCTCCGCACACACTCGCCGGCTGGTCGGCTGTCCCGACCGACGCTAACCGCCGCCCGCGGCAATCCCGGTCAGGCGGCACCGGGCCGATCCGGTGCGGAACCGGCCCGGCGGGGTCGTCAGCCCAGATTCGGGATGGTCCAGTCGATCGGCTGGTGCCCCTGGAGGGCCACAGCCTCGTTGATCTGCGTGAACGGACGGGAGCCGAAGAACTTCTTCGCCGACAGCGGGGAGGGGTGGGCGCCCTTGACCACCACGTGCCGGGTCTCGTCGATCAGCGGGAGCTTCTTCTGCGCGTAGTTGCCCCACAGCACGAAGACCGCCGGGTCGGGCCGGTCGGCCACCGCGCGGATCACGGCGTCGGTGAACCTCTCCCAGCCGCGGCCCTTGTGCGAGTTGGCCTCGCCGCCGCGCACCGTGAGCACCGCGTTGAGCAGCAGCACGCCCTGCCGGGCCCACGGCATCAGATAGCCGTTGTCCGGGACCGGCAGGCCGAGCTCCTCCTTCATCTCCTTGTAGATGTTGCGCAGCGACGGCGGGGTCCTGACGCCCGGGCGGACCGAGAAGCACAGGCCGTGGCCCTGCCCCTCGCCGTGGTACGGGTCCTGCCCGAGGACCAGGACCTTCACCTGGTCGTACGGTGTGGCGTCCAGCGCGGCGAAGACCTCCTCGCGCGGCGGGTACACGGGACCCTTCGCCCGCTCCTCCTCGACGAACTCCGTGAGCTCCTTGAAGTAGGGCTGCTGCAGTTCGTCGCCCAGGACCCCGCGCCAGGACTCGGGCAGCATGGCGATGTCGGTCACGTCAACTTCCTTACGATGTGCGGTAAACCGGGTGCGGTCGCTTCCAGGGACAGAACCTACAGGCGACCACTGACAACGGCCCCGCGCTCTCGGAAGTGCACCGCCTACCAGCTGGTCTTGCGGGACAGCTCACCCATCAGCATGATCGTCGACGGGTCCAGCGCCTGCTCCGCACCGGAGATGTCGTCGCTCGCGGCCACGTACTGCTTGCCCTGCCACAGCGGCAGCAGCCGTGCGTCGTTCACCAGGATCTGCTGGGCCTGCTCGAAGTCCGAGACCACGTTGGCGCGGTCGCTCTCGCTGCGGGAGCGGGGCAGCAGCTTCCCGGTGATCTCGGGCGCCGGATAGGGCGTGCCGAGTGCGTTCTGGTTGCCGACGAACGGCGCGATGAAGTTGTCGGGGTCCGGGAAGTCGGGGAACCAGCCGCGCCCGAACACCGGGTACTCGCCGTTCTGGTAGCCCTTCACGTACGTGTTCCAGGGGCGGCTCTTCAGGGTGATCGTGAACAGGCCGGAGTCCTCCAGCTGCTGCTTGATCTCCGCGAACTCCAGCTTGGTGGAGGAGCCGTAGCGGTCGGTGGTGTACCAGAGGGTGAGCGGGACACGCTGGGTGATGCCTGCGTCGGCGAGGATCTTGCGGGCCTTGGAGGTGCTGGGGTTGCCGAAGTCGTCGAAGAAGTCGGTGGTGTGCCCGGTCAGGCCCTTGGGGACCATGGAGTAGAGCGGCTCGACGGTGTCCTTGTAGACCTTGTGTGCGATCGCGCCGCGGTCGACGAGCTGGGCGATCGCCCTGCGGACGGGGACCTTCGCGGCCCAGGGGTCCTTCGGGTTGAACACCAGGTAGTTGATCTCGATGCCGGCGCCCTCGATGAGCTGGAGGTTCCCGCTCGCGTCATGGCGCTGGAGGTCGACGATGTCGTTCGCGTTGAGGCCGCGGAAGGCGACGTCGACCTGCTTGTCCTTCAGTGCGGTGACCATGGTGGACGAGTCCTGGAAGTAGCGGATGGTCACCGCGTCGTTCTTGCGCTCGGCGTAGCCCTGGTAAGTGCCGTTCTTGACGAGCTCGGCCTTCTTGCCGTCCTCGTACGACTGGAGTGTGTACGGCCCGGAGCCGTCGATGCTGTCGCCCTTGCGCAGGGATCTCTCGGGGTACTCCGCGGGGTCGACGATCGACATGGCGGGGGTGGCGAGCACGAACGGGAAGGTGGCGTCGGGCTTGTTGAGGTGGAAGACGATCTCCCGGTCGCCCAGCGCCTGCACCCGGGCGAGACTGCCGAGCAGTCCGGCGGGCCCGCCGTTGACGTTGATCTTCAGGATCCGGTCGATGGAGTACTTGACGGCCTTGGCGTCGAGCGGGTGCCCGTTGGAGAACTTCAGGCCCTCGCGCAGCTCACATGTGTACGTCGTGTTCGAGCTGTCGGAAAAGCGGCAGCTGTCCGCCGCGTCCGGCTGCGGAGTGGTCGCTCCGGCGGGGTAGCTGAGCAGCGTCTGGTAAATGTTGCGGAACAGTTCCCAGGACTGGTCCCAGGAAGCTGCGGGATCCAGAGTGCTGGGCGCGCTGGTCGTCCCGACCACGATGGGGCCCTTGCCGTCGGAGGAGTCCGCAGAGAGGACTCCGCATCCCGCCATCAGCGACGATATGGACGCGATGGCCGCCGCCTGCCACAGGCCTCGGTTCCGGTTGAACACGCGCTCGCTCCTCGATCTGCCGTACCAAGGGTCGGCAGACCATACCGCAGTGTCACGAGGGTTGAACCCGGTCGGTACAGGGGCGTTGATCAGCTTCTTTTTGACGACGTTGTCATTCCGCCGTCCCCCTCCTGAACGACGACAAGGGCGCCGTTTCCGTCAAGGAAACGGCGCCCTTGTGCACCCGATCGTTACGATTGCAACCGCTTGCGTCAGGCGACGCCGGCGTTGAGGAAGATGCCGCCGTCGACCACGAGCGTCTGGCCGGTGACCCAGGCGGACTGCTCGGAGGTGAGGAACGCGGCGGCGCCGCCGATGTCGGAGGGCACGCCGAGCCGGGCCAGCGGGTAGGCGGCGGCCGCCTCCGCCTCCCGGCCCTCGTACAGGGCCTTGGCGAACTGTGTCTTCACGACAGCCGGGGCGATCGCGTTGACCCGCACCTTGGGCGCGAACTCGTGCGCCAGCTGCTGGGTCAGGTTGATCAGCGCGGCCTTGCTGACGCCGTACGCGGCGATGAAGGGCGACGGCGCGATGCCGGCGACGGACGCGATGTTGACGATGGTGCCGCCGTTGTCCTTCTGCCAGGCGTGCCAGGTCTTCTGGGCGAAACCGAGCGCGGAGATCACGTTGGTCTCGAAGACCTTGCGGGCCACGTCCAGGTCGAGGTCGGCGATCGGGCCGAACACCGGGTTGGTCCCGGCGTTGTTGACCAGGTGGTCGACGCGGCCGAAGGCCCCCATGGTGCGCTCGACGGCCTCGGTCTGGTGCTCCAGGTCGTGCGCCTTGCCGGCGATGCCGATGACGCGTTCGGCGCCGAGCTTGTCGACGGCCTCCTTGAGGGCGTCCTCGTTGCGGCCGGTGATGGCGACACGGTCACCGCGGGCGACCAGCGCCTCGGCGACGCCGTAGCCGATGCCCCGGCTGGCGCCCGTGACGAGGGCGACCTTGCCGGAGAGGGCGGGCAGTTCAGTCATGGTCCGTGTTCTCCTAGTCGAGCGGTCCGCCGGCGACGTACAGCACCTGGCCGGAGACGAACCCGGCCGCCTCGCCCGTGAAGAAGGCGATGGCGTTGGCGATGTCGTCCGGCTCGCCGACCCGCGCCACCGGGATCTGGGTGGCGGCCGCGGCCTTGAAGTCCTCGAAGCCCATGCCCACGCGCGCAGCGGTGGCGGCGGTCATGTCGGTGGCGATGAAGCCGGGGGCGACGGCGTTGGCGGTGATGCCGAACTTGCCGAGCTCCTTGGCGAGGGTCTTGGTGAAGCCCTGCAGACCGGCCTTGGCCGCGGAGTAGTTCACCTGGCCGCGGTTGCCGAGCGCCGAGGACGAGGACAGGTTGACGATCCGGCCGAAGCCCGCGTCGACCATGTGCTTCTGGACGGCCTTCGACATCAGGAAGGCGCCGCGCAGATGGACGTTCATGACGGTGTCCCAGTCGGAGACGCTCATCTTGAACAGCAGGTTGTCGCGCAGCACGCCCGCGTTGTTGACCAGGATCGTCGGCGCGCCCAGCTCCTCCACGACCCGCGCGATCGCGGCCTCGACCTGCGCCTCGTCGGAGACGTCCGCGCCGACCGCGAGGGCCTTGCCGCCCGCCGCGGTGATCTTCTCCACGGTGTCCTTGCAGGCGGCCTCGTCGAGGTCGATCACGGCGACCGCGCGACCCTCGGCGGCCAGCCGTACGGCGGTGGCGGCGCCGATGCCGCGCGCTCCGCCGGTGACCACAGCGACCCGCTGCTCAGTGGTGGACATTGCTGCTTCTCCTCGCCCTCGAGAAAGTACGCCCGCTTGAAAGTACGTCCGTCGTCAGTACGCCCGCTCAGTGAGCGACCGCTTAGTACCTTCGGCAGACGTGACGCTAGAAGGCCTGGCACTCGGTGTCAACGGCACGCGGGCGGGTGTGATCCATTACCTCACCAGCAGCTCGAGCAGGCGCTCCGTCTCGGCCGCCGGATCGGCGGTGAGCCCAGTGTGCACCGGCCCGGGCTGGAGAACCGTGGAACGCGGCGCAATCAGCCATCTGAAGCGCCGTCCGGCGTCGTCGCCCGCGGCCTGCCCCGCCGCCTCCCCGCCCCCGCACACGCGCTCCACGGCCCCGAGGGCGGCCCGGACGCCGGCCACGTCCGCCGCCGGGTCGAGGGCCAGCAGCCGCGCCTCGTCGAGGTGGGTGCGGGCGCCGACGTAGGCCTTGGCACGGCAGTAGACGAGCACGCCGGCGTTGATGCACTCGCCGCGCTCCACCCGCGGTACGACGCGCAGCAGCGCGTACTCGAAGACGTCACGGTCGCCGCCCTGGCCGCCGCGGATGATGTGCCGCTCGACCACCGAGCCGGCCATGTGGATGTGGCGCTCGCTCACTTGCCCTCCTCGATCCCGGTGACACGCTCGTGGACGACGGCGGCCCGGGCCAGCAGCGGCCGCGCGTAGGCCCGCCGGAGGTCGTCCGGGGTGCCGAAGCCGGGTTCGCCGGCCAGCCAGGCGTCCGGGATCTCGGCGGTGACCTCGGTGAGGAGTTCCTCGGTGACCCGGGGCGCCAACTCGGCGGCGGCGCCCGCGAGATCGGGGGCGAAGCGGGCGAGGGCGTGGTCCGAGGCGTCGTAGGAACGCCCCGCGGAGGCCTCGGCGCCGGGCCAGTTGTGGTGCCAGATCATGGTGGCGCCGTGGTCGATGAGCCACAGATCACCGTGCCACATCAGCAGGTTGGGGTTGCGCCAGGAGCGGTCGACGTTGTTCACCAGGGCGTCGAACCAGACGATCCGGCCTGCCTCCTCGGGGCTCGCCGAGAAGGCGAGCGGGTCGAAACCGAGGGCGCCGGAGAGGAAGTCCATCCCGAGGTTGGTGCCGCCGCTGGACCGCAGCAGGTCCTGCACCTGCTGCTCCGGCTCGCCGAGCCCCAGCACCGGGTCCAGGTCGACCGTCACGAGCCGCGGCACCCGCAGGCCGAGCCGGCGGGCGAGTTCGCCGCAGACGACCTCGGCGACCAGTGTCTTGCGGCCCTGTCCCGCGCCGGTGAACTTCAGGACGTAGGCCCCGAAGTCGTCGGCCTCGACGAGCGCGGGCAGCGATCCGCCCTCCCGCAGGGGCGTGATGTAGCGGGTCACGATGACTTCCTTGAGCATCGCCCCAGGTTACTGGCCGACAGCAAAACGACAGCTCTGGCTTACCTCCCCCTGATCCCGAACCCGTCAAGCTCTCGACGTCGTCTGAACAACCCTTGCTCGGCGACCGTACCCCTGGACAGATCTTCGAAGCCTGCATGGAAGGGAACGTCAGCATGACCAGCGAACCGCTCCATCCCGTTCCGGCACCCGGCCGCCGTACCGTCGTGGCGGCGGTGGGCGCGACGGGGCTCGCCGTCGCGCTGACCGCGTGCGGATCGGACAACGGGTCCTCCGACTCCTCGTCCTCGAACACCCAGGCGGGCGCCAACGCGGGCGGCGGCAGCTCCAGCGCATCGTCCGGCTCCGGCGGCGGCACCGCGCTGGCCAAGACGGCCGACATCCCGGCGGGCGGCGGCAAGATCTTCAAGGACCAGGGCGTGGTGGTCACCCAGCCGACGGCGGGCACGTACAAGGCGTTCTCGTCGAAGTGCACGCACCAGGGCTGCGCGGTGTCCGAGATCTCCAATGGCGTGATCATCTGTCCGTGCCACAAGAGCGAGTTCTCCGTGACCGACGGCAGCGTGAAGAAGGGTCCCGCGACGCAGCCGCTGCCCGCCGAGAAGATCACCGTGAGCGGGGACTCGATCACACTGGCGTGATCCGCGTACGCCTGGGCCGCTTGAAGCAGCGCAGCACCTCGTCCGTGGTCGCGATCGTGGCGACCAGTGCGAGTGTGTGGCGGATCATCGCGGGGGTGTAGTCGGAGGGCACTCCCGCGATGGCGTCGGACGGCACGACGGCGGTGTAGCCGCGGTTCACGGCGTCGAAGACGGCGTTCGGGATCGCCACGTTGGCCGAGACCCCGGTCACGACCAGTGTGCGGCAGCCCAGGTTGCGCAGCAGCGCGTCGACGTCGGTGCCCTGGACCGG
Organism: Streptomyces sp. NPDC051172; assembly: GCF_040682555.1. NCBI lineage: Bacteria > Bacillati > Actinomycetota > Actinomycetes > Kitasatosporales > Streptomycetaceae > Streptomyces > Streptomyces sp. NPDC051172. The sequence continues at coordinate 46,734 of NZ_JBFBBE010000052.1, read as the reverse complement.
GGACAGTCCGTGCAGCCGTCGTACGACGAGGTCCGCCTCGGTGACCTCGATCGGGGCGGCGACGCGCACCGCCGTCGTGCCGGACAGCTGCTGCACGGGGAGGCGTTCGGCGGCGCGGAAGAGGCGGGCGTTGCGGCTCGCGCCGCGGCCGTCGGGACGGCGCTCCGCGATGGCGTGGACGACCTGGATCCCGCTCTCGTGCGCGGCCGCCACCAGCCGGGCGACGTTGGCGAGGGCTCCCGAGGAGCGTGCCTCGCGGGCGAGTTCGGGCAGCGCGCCGTCCGGGCCGACGACCCCCTGCTGGCACTCGACGGTCAGCAGCACGGTGCTCGCCGGGTCGAGGAGTTCGCTGAGCTGTTCGTACGACGGCACGGTTCTCCCTCGTCGGCGGCGGTCCGGAGCGGGCGAGCGTAACGGCCATTGCGTACGGACGGAAGACGTCCCATCCTTTTCTGACGTGATGTCAGAGGATCACTGGAGTTCCTCTGACACGACGTGAGAGAAGAGGGGGCCGCATGACCGTCACTCAGCGTCGGGGCCGCAAGATCATGATGATGCCCGGTGAGCTGGACGAGTTCCTCGCCACCCAGCGCACCTGCCGGGTGGCCACCGTGTCCGCGGGTGGAGCGCCGCACGTCAGCACGCTGTGGTTCGCCTGGGACGGCAACTCGATGTGGCTGTACTCCGTCGTGCGCAGCAAGCGCTGGACCGACCTGCGGCGCGATCCGCGGGTCGCGATCGTGGTCGACACCGGCGAGGAGTACGACGAGCTGCGCGGCGTCGAGCTGTCCGGAACGGTGGAGTTCGTGGGCGAGTTCCCCCGCATCGGGGAACTGTGCGCCGAACTCGACGTCCCGGAGACCCTGTTCGCCCGCAAGAACTTCAACCTGGAGGAGATGCCGCACGACGGCCGGCACGCCTGGGTGCGGCTGACCCCGGAGAAGATCGTGTCCTGGGACTTCCGCAAGCTGGGCCCTGCCTAGCCCACTTCGCGTCCCGCATCCTGAAGCGCCTCCACCGCCGCCCGGATCGACGGGCGGCGGTCGGCGTCCGCACGCCACACGGCATAGATCTGGCGCCGCACCGACTGCCGCACGGGGACGGCCCGCACCCCCTCCGGGAGCGGCCCGCGCCCCAGCCTCGGCGCCACGCACACGCCCAACCCCGCGCTGACCAGCGCGAGTTGAGTGGGATGCTCCTCGGCGCGGTGGGCGACGCGCGGCTCGATGCCCTTGGAGCGCAGGGTGTGGATCAGCCACTCGTGGCAGAACTCGTTCTCGCCCCAGGTGATCCACTCGTCGTCGGCGAAGTCCTCCAGGTCGACCTCGGCGCGCTCCGCGTAACGGTGATCCGCAGGCATCGCGATGTCCGCGGTGTCGTCGAGGATGACGGCCTTGACCAGCCCGTCGGGCATGGGCAGCGGTCTGTTGTACCAGTCCAGGACGACGGCGAGGTCGAAGTCGCCGCGCATCACGGCGAGGACGGCGGGCTCGGGCTCCGTCTCCCGCGAGGTGACGCGCAGCCCGGGATGTGCCTTGCGCAGCTGGGACAGCGCGGCCGGGAACAGACCGCGCGCCGCGGTCGGGAACGCCGCCAGCCGCAGCTCCCCCACCACCTCCCCGCGGTGCGCCTCCAGGTCGGACTGGGCGAGCTCGACCTGCGACAGGATGCGGGCCGCGTGCTCGGCGAGCAGCCGGCCCGCGTCCGTGAGCCGCACGCCCCGCCCGTTCCTGGCCAGCAGCGGCTGGCCGACCTCCCGCTCCAGCTTGGCCAGCTGCTGGGAGACGGCCGACGTCGTGACATGCAGCCCCTCGGCGGCCCCGCTGACGGAGCCGTGCCGGGCGAGGGCGTCGAGGGTGCGCAGACGCTCCAGATTCAACATGTAAGCAATGCTACGAGGTACCCGCGCAAATTCTCGATTGTGCTACGAGGTGGCGTGCATCATCGTTGCGCCCATGAGCATCCCCGTACCCCGCACCCGCCCCGCCCTCGACTGGCGTCTTCGCTTCGGCGCCCTCTCGCTGATCTGGGGATTCAGCTTTCTGCTCATCAAGGTGGGCACCGGGGCCTACGCGCCCTTCCAGGTCACGCTCGGACGGCTGGTGTTCGGGACGGCGGTGCTCGCGGCGGCCATGGCGGTGAAGCGGGAGCGCCTGCCGCGCGGGGCGCGCACGTGGGGGCATCTGACGGTCGCCGCTTTTCTGCTCAACGCGCTGCCGTTCTCCCTGTTCGCCTACTCGGAGCTGACCATCCCGTCCACCCTGGCCGGCATCTGCAACGCGACCTCACCGCTGTGGGGCATGGCACTCTCCCTGGTCGCCCTCTCCGAGGACCGCCCGAGCCGCGTGCGGGTGGCGGGCCTCGGCCTCGGCTTCCTGGGCGTGCTGACGGTCCTCGGTGCGTGGCAGGGTTTCCACGGGCTGGACGCCACCGGCACGGCGATGGCACTGCTGGCCTCGCTCAGCTACCCCGTCGGCTGGATCTACGTCCGCCGTACGCTGGCCGGGGCCGGCCACTCCCATCTGTCCATGACGGGGGCGCAGTTGCTGCTGGCCGCGGTGCAACTGGCTGTCGTCACGCCGCTGTTCACCACGTTCCCGGCGCGGTTTCCGGTGGTGCCGCTGGTTGCCGTCGCCGCGTTGGGGGTGCTCGGGACGGGGCTTGCGATTCTCATCCAGTACGGAGTGGTCGCCGAAGTCGGGCCCACCACGGCCCAGATGGTCACGTACTTCATTCCGGTGATCGCTACGGGCGCGGGTGTTGCCGTTCTCGGGGAGTCGTTGCGGTGGTCCACGCCTGTGGGGGCGGTGACTGTTCTCGCCGGGGCTGCGCTCACGCAGGCGCGGGTTCGTTCAAGTGCGCCCAAGGGATTGGGGGTTGAGGAGGGCGTGCGCGTGCAGGTTGTCGGCGGCCGGGCGCGCCCACGCGGCGGAGCCGCACATTGATACAGCCTCGCGCCCCTGAAGGGGAGCGCACTCCCGCCTAGACATAGCTTCGGGTCGGTGACGGCCCCAGAGCCCTGGCAATCGCATCCGCCAGGAGGTTGACCTCCTCCGGCGCCAGGGTCGCCACCGTGATACGGATGCCCGGTGGGGCGCTCATGCGGAAGCGGGCGCCCGGGGCCACTGCCCACCCGGCATGCAGGAGCGCGGCTACGGCGGTGGTTTCGTCGGGTACGGGGATCCAGACATTGAGGCCGGTGCGGCCGTGGGCCTCGACGCCGCGTCGGGCGAGGGCGTCGATCAGGAGGTCGCGGCGGGTGCGGTAGGCCGCCGCGACCGCGCCGCTGTCCAGCGCTCCGTCGGCCCACAGCCGTACCACCGCCCGCTGGATGAGGTGGCTGACCCAGCCGGGGCCGAGGCGGTGCCGGCCGCTCACCCGGTCGACCGTGGTCGTGTCGCCGGTGACGACGGCGAGGCGCAGGTCGGGGCCGTACGCCTTGGCGACCGAGCGCACGAAGGCCCAGTGCCGGGTGATGCCGGCCAGGGGGTGCAGCGGGAGGTCGACGATGCCGTGGCCGTGGTCGTCCTCGACGAGGAGGACGTCCGAGTGGTCGCGGAGCACGGCGCGCAGGGCACGCGCACGCGTGGCGGTCACCGCGGCGCCGGTCGGGTTCTGGGCTCGGTCCGTGACGATCAGGGCGCGGGCGCCGGCCGCCAGTACCTGTTGTACGTCGTCGGGGAGCGGGCCCTCGTCGTCGACGCCGACCGGGGCCGTGCGCAGGCCGAGCGCCGGGACGAGATCGAGCAGACTGCCCCAGCCGGGGTCCTCCACGGCGACGGTGTCCCCCGGTTTGAGGTGCGCCGCGAGCACGCGCTCGATGGCGTCCAGTGAGCCGGATGCGACCGTCAGCGGTCCGTGCGGCACCCCGTCGGCGTCCAGGTCCGCGCGCGCGAGCCGCTCCAGCTCCGGTTCGACCAGCGCGTCTCCGTACAGCACGGGTTCCCGGTCGCCCTGCTCGCCCGCCGCCGCGAACACCTTCGCCAGCGAGGGCAGCAGCGCCGGGTCGGGGTTGCCGTTCGCCACGTCCCGCACGCCCGCAGGCACATCCATCCGGACCTGGTCGCGCCCCGTGGTGGCCGGCTTGGACCGCACCCTGCTGCCGCGACGCCCGGACGTCTCGATGACCCCGCGCTCCCGCAGGATCCGGTACGCGGACGCGACCGTGTTCGCATTCACGCCCAGCTCGACCGCCAACTCCCGCATCGGAGGCAGTAGTTGACCCGGTTCCAGCTCGCCGGACCCCACCGCACGCTCGACGCTCGCCGCAATCTCCGCTGCGCGCCGCCCTTCGATCCGATATCCTTCTAGCACAAAGACTATTATGCACTAGTGCAATGGAGATCGCAATGCAGGGGACCCAGCAGCAACCGACGTCGCAGCCCGCCGCCTACACGCCGACCGACCGCACCGTCCCCACCCGTTCCGCGGACCGGGCGTCCTATGACAAGGAGCTGGTGCACGCGATACTCGACGAGGGTTACGTCTGCCATCTGGGCTTCGTGCGGGACGGGGCGCCGGTCGTGCTGCCCACGCTCTACGGGCGGGTCGGCGACCGGCTCTACGTGCACGGCTCGACGGGCTCGCGCCCCCTGCGGATGACCGGCAAGGCCGACCCCGGGCTGGCCGTGTGCCTGACCGTCACGCATGTCGACGCGCTGATCCTGGCCCGCTCGGCCTTCCACCACTCGATCAACTACCGGTCCGTGGTGGTGCACGGCATCGCCCATGACGTGACCGACCCGGAGGAGAAGCGGGCCGCCCTGGACGCGCTGGTCGACCACGTCGTACCGGGCCGGGCGGCCGACTCCAGGCCCGCGAACAAGAAGGAGCTGGCCGCCACCGCCGTGATCCGCCTGGATCTGAACGAGGTCTCCGCCAAGCTCCGCACGGGCGGGGTGAACGACGAGCCCGAGGACCTGGCCCTGCCGCACTGGGCCGGCGTCGTCCCGCTGCGGAAGGGGTACGAAGCACCCGTGCCGGACGGGGACCTGGCACCCGGCACCGCGCTTCCGGACTACCTGGCGGTGCCGTGAAGGCCGGGGGCTCTGCCCCCGGCCCTCCGTCATCGGTCTGAACGGTCTCGTCCTCAGACGGACGGGCTTTCCGGCAGCGGATCCTCCACCACCGTGCCGCGTGCCTCCGCCAGTGCCAGGCCGGCCACCGAGCCCAGCATCAGCAGCGTGCCCGCGAGGGTGGCCGGAGTGAGCCGTTCGCCGAGCAGCGCGACCGCCAAGGCCGCCGCGCCGACCGGTTCCAGGAGCATGATCACGGACACGGTGGCCGACCGGACGGCGGCCGCACCCGCGAAGTAGAGGCCGTAGGCGAGAGCTGTGGGGACGGTGGCGAGGTACGCCAGCAGCCACACGGTCCGGGCCGGATGCGCCGTGTGCGGGACGATCCCCTCGGCCAGGGCGAACGGCAGCAGACAGAGGCTGGTGACCGCGAACGCCCCCATCGACGTACTGGAGGCGTCGACCTCACCGTCCCTGCCCCACCAGCGCGTGAACAGGGTCAGCACGCTGTACCCGGCCGCGGACAGCAGGGCCGACAGCACGCCCGACAGGCGCACGGTCGCTCCGCCGCCGCCGAGGACGAGCACGCCCAGCCCCGCCAGGGCTCCGGCGACGGCGGTCAGGCCGCCGCGGCCCAGCCGCTCCCCCATCGTCAGCCGGGCGCCCAGCGCGATGAGCACAGGGCCGGTGCCGAGCGTGACGACGGTGGCGACGGCGAGTCCGGTGGCGGACACGGCCGCGAAGTAGGCGGTCTGGAACACGGCGAGCCCGAGGCCGGAGACACCGACCCGCAGCGCTTTGCGACGGAGCGGTTCGCATACGGCGGTCCGCCCGCGCGGACGCAGCAGGCGGGCGGCGAGCAGCAGGACGAGGCCGGCCGCGCAGCGCCAGAAGGAGAGCGCGGCACAGCCCATGTCACTGGCCCGGTAGACCAGGGAGGCGGCCGCGCCCGCGGTGCCCCAGGCGGCACCGGCGACGATCAGATAGAACAGGCCTCGCCCGACGGGCAGGCCGAAAGCAGCATTCGACGACACGAAGGTCTCCGCAGAAGTTTCGGAAGGGACCCGGCATCGGCCGGGCCGTGGACTTCTTCTGCGGGCAGCACCGTTTGGCCCGGCACCGGGCCGGGCGTGGTTTCCGGAGGGCCCGCCTCAGGCGGCCGGAGGCGGAAGAACGAGTGCGTTCGAATGCATGATCAGCACCCTAGGCGGCGCCTTCGCGGGACGACAACTCCCTTTCCGGGCCGCCGCTCGCCACCGGCTGAGCAGATCCCTTGGCAGGTGCCGAGGACTGGGCGATGAACGCACCCACCAGGACGACCGTACCGCCGACGATCTGGGGCGCCGACAGGTGCTCGCCCAGCAGCACCCAGGCCAGGACCGTCGCGACGACCGCTTCGAGGCACGCCACGACGCCTGCCACCTGCGGGGAGAGCCGGCGCACCGACAGCACACCGGTGACGTACGCGAGGACGGTGGCGATCAGGACGATCCAGGCCAGCAGGAGCAGGGCGGCGACCGGGGTGCCGTCCATGTGCGCCGTGCCGGTCAGCACGGACCAGTGCATGGCCCACGGGCGGGCCACGGCGGTCAGGACGACGGCGCCGATCAGCAGGCCGTAGGCGATGACGCCGAGCGGGTCGGGTGCGTCGTCGCCGGCGTCGCTGCCCTGGTCGGACAGGACGAAGTAGCCGACCTGGCAGCAGGCGGCGCCGAGGGCGAGCAGCAGGCCGACGGCGTCGAAGCTCAGCCCCGACCAGACCTCGACCACACAGGCGAGCCCGCCGGCTGCGAGGACCACGCCGAGCGCGGCGGCGCGGGTCACCGGCCGCCGCTGCACGAACCGCACCCAGCCCAGGACCAGCGCCGGCGCGAGGTACTCGACGAGCAGCGCCACCCCGACGGGTATGCGGGATATCGCGGCGAAGTAGCAGGCCTGCACACCGGCCACGGCCAGCAGTCCGAACCCGGCGAGCAGCGCCGGGCGGCGGCGCAGCAGCGCGCGGTGGCGCACGGCGACCGGCAGCATCACCAGGGCAGCGCCTGCCACGCGCAGCCAGACCACGTGCAGCGGGTCGAGTCCCGCCTCGATCAGGGGTTTCGCCGCGACCCCGGATCCTCCGAAGGCGGCCGCGGAGGCGAGGGCGAGTCCGAGTCCGACACGTTTGCCGGGGCCGCCCTGGCTGCTTTCAGAGGTGTGCACGGGCCCATGATGACAGGCGAGGACATGAGCGTCACACCAGATGACACCTGTCTCAGCGACTGGACCGCCGCGGCTGCGCCAGTCGGTTCTCGATGCGTGCGAGCACGGTGGCCGTTTCGATCCCGGCCCGGTCGAGGACCTCGACGGCCCGCGCCTGCGGGTCCACGACGATCGCCGCGAGGAGGTCGATGCCGCGGGCCGGTTCGGCACCACGGACGGCGGCGCACTCGCAGGCGTGGCCCATCGCGCGCGCGGCGAGCGGCGAGAAGCCCTCGGCCTCCGCGACCACGGGTACGGCGCCGGAGTCCTCGACGGAGCCCTGCCAGCGCAGGCCGTAACCGATGCTGCGCTGCACCAGGTAGCCGAGCAGCCGGGCGATCTCGGGCCCGTCGTCGAAGACGGCCCGCACCTCGGGGTCCTGCTCCAGGAGCGAGTGCAGCAGATGGGCCGTGTCGATGTGCCGGTCCCTGTCGCGCACCGCCCGGCGGCGGGCACCGGAGACCACCGCTGCCAGTTCGGCACTGAGCCTGGCATCGTTGTCCACGCGGGGACCGAGGGCCTGTTCGCCGACCGACTGCCGGGGAATACGGGGTTGCACAACCCCTACCTCATCAACCTCCCCGCCTCCGGTCGTCCCCGCGGGGGAGCATTTTCGCGTCCCACAGGGAGTGGACCCGGCCGACAGGAATCTCCTCCTTACGGATGAGATCCGGCCGTTCTGCCCCTGGGGGCGCGCGCCGTCTTGCCACGCGCTCGGCGGGCAACCACAGCGCCCCGTCGCACGTCCAGGAAGTGCGTGGAGAGCAGGTGCTGGCTGGTGTCCCTGCTTGCCGTCGACGGCAAGCAGTACGTGTACCGGGTGGACGCCCCGGAGGACGCGCTGCCCGCCGACCTGTTCTGGGACGCCTGGCACTGCCACGACGAGAGCGCCCTCCCGCGCGCCTGGGATCTCTTCGACGCCGCTGTGATACGCCGGGTCGACTGACCGCTCGGGGGCGCACCGGGAAGCACCACAATTCCTGACTGTTCATCAGTATTGAATGTTCCAGGCCCTGCGGCTACGTTCCGCGACACCACAGCCCGACATGAAGAGGTGGTCGCATGCCCGAAATCAACGCGGAGGCACGGATCGAGGCGCCGGCCGAGAAGGTGTGGGCACAGCTGATGGACTGGCCCACGTACGGCGAGTGGAACGCCACCCACACCAGCTTCCCGCAGGGCGGCCCGGCGGCGCTCGAAGTGGGCGGGACCTTCCAGGAGAACATGAAGCTGATGGGGTTCCCCGCCGAGGTCGAGTGGACCATCTCGGAACTTGAACCGGCCCGGGTGTTCGCCATCAAGGGCAAGGGTCCGATGGCCGTGAACCTGGCCACGCGCTACACCCTGACCCCCGAGGGCGAGGCCACGAAGGTCCGCATCGACGGCGAGTTCACGGGCGCCGCGGTCACTTTGATGGCAGGCAGACTGAAGGACTCCGGGACCGCCGCGTTGAACGAGTCGCTGCGCAAGCTCTCCGGGCTGGTGTCCTGACCGCCAGACACGGGAAGGCGCCTCGCGGACCGGTCCGCGAGGCGCCTTCGTCGCCGTAAGAACCGTCAGTCCTCGTCGGCGAGGATCAGGTACAGCTTCTTGCGGGCTTCGTTGATGACCGTCAGCGCCTTCTCGCGCTGCTCCTTGTTGCCGGTCTTCCAGACCTGACCGAAGGCCTCCATCAGACCGAAGCCGGCCTGGCGGATCTCACCGAGCGCCTCGAAGTCGATGCCTCGGGAGGCCTCCTCCCAGGGCGCGTCCGGGCCCTCGTCGGCCGCGGCACGGCCGGACTCGGTGAGCGAGAAGAGCTTCTTGCCGCCCTCGCTCGCGCTGGTGATCAGGCCCTCGTCCTCCAGCAACTGGAGGGTGGGGTACACCGAGCCGGGGCTGGGCTTCCACGCCCCGCCGCTGCGCTCGGCGATCTCCTGGATCATCTCGTAACCGTGCATGGGCCGGTCCTTCAGCAGGGCGAGGATCGATGCCCGTACGTCACCTCGCCGTGCCCTGCCCCTCGGTCCGCCGCGCCCTCGTGGCCCCCAGGGGCCCGGGCCGAAGCCGGGTCCGCCGAAGCCGAAGCCGCCCGGACCACCGCCGGGTCCACCCGGCCCGAAGGGGCCGAAGGCACCGCGCCGGCCCTCGAAACCACCCCGCCCGCGAGGGCCGGGTCCACCGTGTCCACGTTCGAATCCATGGGAACGCATCGCAATCACTCCATTCCATCGTTGATCTGTCGCGATGCGTCAACGATATATCGGAACACTTCGCATGGCAAGACCCGATGGAGCGCCTTGACGGACGCGAATCCCAGTTGATCTCTGGACTCTGACGCATGGAGACTGGCTGTCATGGCCATGCATGACGACCAAGTGGACGTGACCTGCGAGATCGTCGCGACCTTGATCCAAGACCAGTTCCCTCAATGGAGCGGCAAGACGGTCCGGCCCCTGTCGTCGACCGGGACGGTCAACGCCATCTTCCGCATCGGGAACGATCTCTCTGCGCGTTTCCCACTGCGTCTGGCAGATGCTGCCGAGGCGCGGGCGGTTCTGGAACAGGAAGCCCGGGCGAGCGCGGAGCTGGCGCGGGTGTCCCGCATCCCCGTCCCGGAACCCGTTGCCTTGGGAAAGCCCGGAGCGCGTTACCCCATGCCCTGGTCGGTCCAGACGTGGCTGCCGGGAACGGTCGCCTCCGATGCCGACCCGAGTGGGTCGGACGCTTTTGCCGAGGACCTCGCGGACTTCATCGCGACCCTGCGGAAGGCCGACACGCGGGGGCGGCTCTTCAGCGGCGACAGTCGCGGCGGCGTTCTCACCCACCACGACGAGTGGATGGCGACGTGCTTCGAGGAGAGTGAGGGGCTGCTCGACGTGCACCGACTGCGCCAGGCGTGGAGCCACTTTCGGAAGTTGCCGCGCACGGGTGCGGACGTGATGAGCCACGGTGACCTGATCCCGGGCAATGTACTGGTCGCGGGAGGCCGGCTCAGCGGCGTACTCGACACCGGCGGCTTCGGCCCCGCCGACCCCGCGCTGGACCTGATCAGTGCCTGGCACCTGTTGCAGCCGGGCCCGCGGGACGTGCTCCGGCGGACACTGGGATGTGACGATCTGGAGTGGGAGCGCGGCAAGGCATGGGCGTTCGAACAGGTGGTGGGCCTCGTCTGGTACTACCTCGAGAGCAATCCTGCGATGAGCAGAATGGGGCGCCGGACGCTCGACCGCATTCTGGAGTCGATGGAGTGACGCCCCACTCGTGGGCCCGACCCCGGGTCGGGGCCGGGTCCGCATGGACCGTGCGGCTCTCAGTGGCCGCGGAACGCCTCCTCCAGCCACCAGGAACCGTGCTCGCGGGTCACCTTGGCGTCGATCAGCAGGGGTGCCGAGCGCGGTCCGGCGACCCAGTCCTGTACGGCCTTGAGGTCGGCGGGCGTGCGGACGGTGACCGCCTCGAAGCCGTAGCCGCGGGCCACGGCGGCGATGTCCGTCTCCGGGAAGGTGACCGTGTCCAGCGGGAAGCCGTCGGGGCCGAAGTGGTGCACCTCCGCTCCGTAGGCCTCGTCGTTGTAGACGACGACCACCATCGCCAGCCCGAGCCGGCGCACCGTGTCGAGTTCCACGGCGCTCATCAGCGCGCCGCCGTCGCCGAGCGCGGCCACCGGGAGCCGGCCGGGCTGGGCGAGGGCCGCGCCGATCGTGGCCGCGAGGCCCAGGCCGATCGACTGGAAGGCCTGGGTGAAGCAGAACCCGTTGTGGTCCGGCACCGAGAGATACGCGCTCGGGTAGCCCATGAAGTTTCCGGAGTCGACGCCGACGACCCGCTCGGCGGGGAGGATGTCGTCGAGCGCGATGCTCAGCGTCCGCGGGTCGATCCGCTCCCGGGTGCCCTCGTCCTCGTACGGCACGTCCCGCCACCGGACCCGTGCGGCGAGGGCCTCGGCGACGTCGGGCGTGCGGTAGCCGCTGCGGTTCTCGCCGCCGGCCTCCAGTGCCCGCCGTGCCGTGCGGTCCACGTCGCCGGCGACGCCCAGCGTGACCTCTCTGTGCGCCCCGAGCGCCTCCGGGTCGTCGTCGACCTGAACGACGGTCGCGTCCGGGCCGATCAGGCTGCCGTGCCGCATGGTCCACATGTTCAGGGCGCAGCCCCAGCCGACGATCAGGTCGGCGCCCTGGATGAGTTCGACCGCGAGGGGCGAGGCGAAGCCGCCGGAGACGTCCAGCGAGTAGGGGCTCGCGTGGAACAGGCCGCGGGCCACTGCCGAGGTCGCCAGGAGCGCGCCGTACCGGTCGGCCAGGGCGAGGAGCGCGTCGCGGCTGCCGGTGGCGCGCGCGCCACGGCCGGCGACGAAGACCGGCCGCCGGGACCCTTCCAGGGCGCGTACCAGCTCCGCCACCGCGGCCTCGGACGGTTCGACCGGCTCTCGTACGGGCATGACATGCGCGCCCGGCAGAGCCCCGTCGGGCACGTCGAGGGCCTGCACCTCCAGCGGCAGGTTCAGCAGGACCGTGCGCCGCTCGTGCCGGGCCCGCTGGAGGGCCGCGCGGGCCTGTTCGACCGCGTCGTGCGCCGTCGTCACGCGCGCGGTGACGGCACCGACGGAGTGCGCCAACACGGCTTGGTCGATACGGAAGTTGGAGCGCTGTGCGGTCGCCTCGGCGGCCAGCACCAGCAGCGGGGTACGGCTCTTGGCGGCCTCCGTGACACCGGTCAGGGCGTTGGTCAGGCCCGGGCCCTGATGGACGCTGAGCGCGGCGACCGTCCCGCTCGTGCGGGCGTACGCGTCGGCCATGGTCGCCGCGCCGCCCTCGTGCCGTGCGGCGACGAACCGCGCGCCCGCCGCCACCATGGCGTTCGTCAGATGGAAGTTGCCGGAGCCGACCACGCCGAAGACATGGTCGATCCCCGACGCGACCAGGGCCCGCCCGACGGCTTCGGCGACCTTCACGACCGCTCCACCAGGGCGAGGACGCGTGCGGGTGATCCGGAGCCCGAGACGATCGGCAGCGGTCCCGCGATGACGACGGCGCCGGTCGGGGGCAGGGAGCCGAGGTTCTGCAGTTGGGTCAGCCCGTACTTGTCGGCGCCCAGGAAGTAGGAGTGGCAGGGGAAGGCGGGGTCGAAGGAGTGCGCCCGTCCCGCGTCCGTGCCCACCGTCTCCGTGCCGAGGCCGAGCACCGGGGTCTCCTCGGCGACCCAACGGGCGCACTCCGCTGACAGGCCGGGGGTGTGCGGGCCGTTCTCGTCGGCGTTGAGGAATGCCTCCTGCGACTGCGAGCGGGCGTCCCAGCCGGTGCGCAGCAGCAGCCAACCCCCTTCGGGCAAGGGCCCGTTGTCCGCCTCCCAGGCCTTGATGTGGTCGACCTCGACCAGGAAGTCGGGGTCCTTGGCGGCGTGCTCGGAGAAGTCGAGTACGACCGCGGGGGCGATCAGCCGGCCCGCCGGTACCGAGGCGACATCGGCGAGGTCCTTCCCGGTGACCCAGTGGACGGGTGCGTCGAAGTGGGTGCCGGTGTGCTCACCGCTGCGGAAGTTGTTCCAGTACCAGGCCGGTCCCCGGTCGTCGTACCGGCTGATCTCCTCCAGCTCGAAGACCTGGGTCTGGCCGAACTGGGGCGGCAGCTGGATCACCGGTGTGGTCGACGACAGCGGCGAGGTGAGGTCGACGACTTCGATCGATCCCCCCTGCAGCCCGGTGAGCAGAGCGGCGAGCACGGACGGCTGGGACATCACGGCCTCCTGGGCAAAGGCTGAACGGTCAACGACAGGGTGTCAGCAGAGAGGCGCTCCGCTGAGGCACGCGGCCCGGAAATCGGTCCACCGGACCCGGATTGGCCTTGGTGGAAGAATCCACTCCGCCCTAGCGTCGAAGTCATGCGAATCCGAATCGTCGACGCCTTCACCGATCGCCCCTTCGCCGGCAACCCCGCCGGCGTACTGCTTCTCGACGACTTCCCCGACGACGACCGGCTCCAGAAGATCGCCCTGGAGGTCAACCACGCCGAGACCGCGTTCGCGCACCGACTGCCCGAGGGCAAGGACGCCGACTGGGCGCTGCGCTGGTTCACGCCCGCGACCGAGGTCAACATGTGCGGGCACGCCACACTGGCCACCGCCCATGTGCTGCACACCACCGGCGCCCACGAGGGGACGGTGCGGTTCGCCACCCGCAGCGGCGTCCTCATCGCCATGCCCCAGGAGGACGGCTCGATCACCCTGGACTTCCCGACGGCGCCGCTCACACCGGTCGAGGTCCCGGACGGCGTGGCCGAAGCGCTGGGCGCCGAGCCGCGCGCCGCCTTCGACACCGGTCCGAACGTCGGTGACCTGCTCCTCGAACTCGCCGACGAGAAGACGGTCCACGCCCTCACCCCGGACCACAAGGCGCTCGGTGCCTACTCCGAGCGCGGCATCATTGCCACCGCCCGCGCCGAGGACCCGGCCCGGGGCTACGACTTCGTCTCCCGCTGCTTCTTTCCGAACGCCGGCATCGACGAGGACCCGGTCACCGGCAGCGCCCACACGGCCCTCGCGCCGTTCTGGTCCGAGCGGCTCGGCCGCCCCGACCTCACCGGCCTGCAGGCCTCGCCCCGCTCCGGCCGCGTCCGCACACAGCTGCACGGCGACCGCACGCTGCTGAGCGGGCGCGCGGTCACGGTCATCGAGGGCGAGCTGCTCGCCTAGCTAGCCTAGCGTTCCCGGCTGCCGGCGCTCACGCCGTCGGCAGCCAGCCCACCTTCCCGGCCAGCAGCGCGTACCCCACGAACGCTCCGATGTCGAGCAGGGAATGCGCCACCACCAGGGGGCCCACCCGGCCCCAGCGCCGGTACAGGTAGACGAAGACCACACCCATCACCATGTTGCCGACGAAGCCGCCGATGCCCTGGTAGAGGTGGTACGAGCCGCGCAGTACGGAACTGGCCACCAGTGCGGTCCCCGGTGTCCAGCCCAACTGCCCGAGCCGGCGCAGCAGATAGCCGACGACGATGACCTCTTCGAGGATCGCGTTCTGCATCGCCGAGAGGACCAGCACGGGGTACTTCCACCACACGTCGGGCAGCGCCTCCGGCACCACCGTGAGGTTGAAGCCGAGCCCGCGTGCGGCCAGGTAGAAGGCGATTCCGGTGCTGCCGATCACGGCCGCGACCCCGGCGCCGCGGCCGAGGTCGGGCCACGGCCGGGTGCGGTCGAAGCCGATGGTGCGCAGTGACTTGCCCTCGCGCAGCAGGAAGTGCGCGACGAGCGCGACGGGCACCAGGGCCGTGGCGATCCCGAACAGCTGCCAGGCCAGATCCAGCCAGGGGCGGCCCGGCGCGGCCGAGGCGTTGAGGGTGGCGGCCTGCTCCTTGAGCCCCCCTGGTTTCGTGACCGATCCGACAAAACTGATCAGGGCGGACACACCACTCGCACCGAGCGAAAGCCCCAGAACGAGCAGCGTCTCGTCACGGAGAATCCGTCGCGAGGGCCGTTCCGGCGGAAAGGAATCGGCCACCGGGCCCGCCTCTGCCTGCACACCTGCCTCCAGTTGAGTCATCCAGCCTCATCCCCACCGCCACGCCACCAGGGTCTCGAAAGAACTTACGAGGATCGTGCGCCAGGCCGTCGGGGGGGACGGACGCCGTACGGGGCGTACCTCCCCCTTCTGCCTGCCATACGGCCGCAGTCCGGCACGAGGTTCAACAGGGAGGGGCACCGTCATGGGACGTCACAGCTTGCCCGATCAGTATGGGGCGGGCGGCAGCGCCCCCCGTCCACGTGCGCGGCCGCGCACGGTGGCCGTGGCGACGGTGCTCGTCCTCGCCGTCGCCGTCGGCACGGCGGGCGCGGTCAAGAGCGGGCTGCTGTCGTTCGGCATCGCCGTGGGCCCCGACGGAGACCGCCAGGAGGCCGAACAGACAGCGGAGGCGACGGGCGGCCCGGGCCAGTCGGTGAGCAACCCGTCACAGATCCAGTCGGTGATGCTGAAGGCGATCGTGGCGGCGGGGCCGAGGGGCGACGGCCAGGAGGCCTCGGCGAAATCCGGTGCGGTGCGGCAGCGCCCCTTCGGGGGCGCGGGGCTGCATCGATATGCGGCTCCGCCGCGCGGCGCGACCAGCCGCTACGGCGCCGCAGACAAAAGACGCCCCACAGCGGCGCAATCGGCAGAGCGCGGCTAGCGCGCAGGCACGGGCTCCGGCAGCCCAACGGGCCAGGTATGCACCGGCTCCCCCACCCGCATCAGCTCGCTGTACCTCCGAGTCGTCGCCGCCAGCGCGGCATCCCGCGACAGCCCGGTCTCCAGGGCCCGATGGAAGGTCGCCGCCTGCCACGTCGCACCGTTCACCCGGCGCCGGCAGCGCTCGTCGATGACACCCAGGTAGAGGTCCCGGTCGGCGCGTTCGACCCCCCACGCGTCCAGTCCCGCCTCGGCGAGCGGCAGCAGTTCGTCGCGTACGAGGCTCACCGCGTCGACCTGCACGGTGCCGCCGTACCGGCCCCGCCGCGGCCATTCCAGGCGTGCGTCGATGCCGTGCTTGCAGGCGGCGTCGAAGTTCGCGGCGGCCGCCTCGAACGGCAGCCGGGTCCACACGGGCCGAGGCTCCTCGGAGAGGGCGCGGACGAGGCCGTAGTAGAAGGCCGCGTTGGCGATGACGTCGGTGACGGTGGGTCCGGCGGGCAGGACGCGGTTCTCGACGCGCAGGTGCGGGACGCCGTCGGCGATGCCGTAGACCGGGCGGTTCCAGCGGTACACGGTGCCGTTGTGCAGGACGAGTTCGGCGAGCTTGGGGACACCGCCCTCGTCGAGGACCTGCAGCGGGTCCTCGTCGTCGCAGATCGGCAGCAGGGCCGGGAAGAACCGCAGGTTCTCCTCGAACAGGTCGTACGCCGAGGAGATCCAGCGCTCCCCGAACCAGGTGCGCGGTCGCACGCCCTGCGCCTGCAGCTCCGGCGGCCGGGTGTCGGTGGACTGCTGGAACAGCGGGGGCCTGGACTCGCGCCACAGCTCGCGGCCGAACAGGAAGGGCGAGTTGGCGCCGACGGCGATCTGCGCGGCGGCGACGGCCTGCGCGGCGTTCCAGACGTCGGCGAAGCGGCCCGGAGTGACCTGGAGGTGCAGCTGTACGGAGGTGCAGGCGGCCTCCGGCGCTATCGACTTCGAGGTGCAGGTGAGGCGCTCCACGCCGTCGATGTCGAGGACGAAGTCCTCGCCGCGCGCGGCCACGATCTGCTCGTTGAGCAGCGCGTAGCGGTCGACGTCGGAGAGGTTGGAGGAGACCAGGTCGTCCCGGTCGAGTGTCGGCAGAATGCCGATCATCACGATTCCCGCGTCGAGCTCCCCCGCTTTTCGGTGGGCATATGCCAGCGAGGTGGTCAGTTCCTCGGCGAGCCGGTCGAATACCCGCCCGCCCAATCGATGTGGGGCAATGTTGACTTCCAGGTTGAACATGGCGAGTTCTGTTTGGAAATCACGGCTTGCGATCCGCTCGAGAACCTGCGCATTGAGCATTTTCGGCATGCCGTCGCCACCGGCAAGATTCAGTTCGATCTCCAGTCCCATGAGGTTCTTCGGGCGATCGAACCGCTTCTCGTCCAGGAGCCGCTCCAGCCCCGTCAGGCACCTGCGGAGCTTGTCGCGGTAGTGCTGCCGATCGGACAGGTCGAACCGGCCTGCCACGACCTTCTCCCCCATCGAAGCGTCCCTCCTCGCGTGGGGCGGCCCGAAGTTCCGGCCGCCCGGTGTCGGGGTCACGTGGGATGATGCCCAGCCGCGGCGATCGATAACGTCCCCGCGCACGGACGTCGCCCGCTACTCTGATCAGCATGACCGTTGGCACATTCACCGGGCATGGGGCACAGCGCAGTTTCGGGCCGACGACGAACTCGTGAAAAACGCCGACGAGAATTGGCCGACCGCTCCCCGGCTATTCCCCGAGGTCATCGGCGCAAGGTAGCAGCGGAATCGGGATGATTCCTGCATATCGCCGACCGGATACACCCTTGCCGGGTGCACCGGAAACGGCTAGACGAAACATCGTCTGAACACATGTCGTATAAACTCCGCGAACAAGACAGAGAGTCGGCGCCCGCGGTCATGGAACCTGCCGTCGAGGTGACGTGCGGCAGGCCTCAGCCACACTCCTCGTTCCCAGGCCCCGGCCCCCGCCCCTCTGGCCCCGTGAGCAGACAGCGCCGTCCGCCCCCGCCCTCGCGCCACTGTGCCTGTCGAATGAGAGGCGACCCACCATGCCGCTGCATGTCCCCCCGGCTCCCGCGCCCGCCCTTCGTACCGTCCTGACCGCGCTCGGTTCCCCCACCGCGGTCCGCGAGGCCCGAACTCCCTCCCTGCTGCGGTCCCAGGGCCCCGCCACCCCCGAACTCCCGCTGCCCGTACACGTACTGGACGAACTCAGCCCCGCGGGCGTGTCCGCCACCAGGCTTGCCGGGTGGCGTTTCCTGATCCGCTGCGGCGAGCGCTCGGTGGCCGCCGCCGACACCATGCTGACCCCCGACGGCTGGGCCTTCTCGCACTTCTTCGAGGGCCCCTACATCGCCTCCACCGAACGCGCCCTGCGCCAGGCCGAGACGATGAGCCAGCCCTACCAGCCGCGCCTCCTCTCGGTACCCAGCCTGTACATGCTCACACTGTGGCTGCACGGCGACTGCACCGCGGACGGCGCCACGGGCCACCCCGCAGCCACGGACCTGCTGGTCCCGCTGGCGCCGGCGCCGCCCGGCATCGCCGCCCACCGCCCGCACCGCGTCGCCGAACTGCTCCCGGTGCTGACCCATCGGGCGACTCCCGTCCCGCTACTGGGCTCGCCCGCCTGACCATCGCCCCTCGCCACACCATTCGCACCCCGCCCCGGAATTCCGGGGCGGGGTGCGACGCTTTTCGGCCCGGCAATTCGCTCGTACGAGCAGTCAATTGCTCTTACGAGCTGCAAAAGGCACCCGACCTGGAAGGACTAGCCCCATCCGGCCACCGGGAACCACCCGAAGTGACAGTGCAGTTGGACTGAACCGTCCATGCGGGGGATGCGTCCTCAACCTGTGAGAAGCGGTGCTGCGAAATCCCTGCGGATTGACGTCCGTGGGGCAACACTGGGACTGGACCGACTTATCACTACGGGGGGCGGCCATGAACGGAGCTTCAAGCCGCGGGACAGACAAGACAGCCATCTCACACATCACGACACAGCGAAAGATCCCATCAATGTGCCAGCACCAGCCACCGTGTCCGACAGCCCACTCCGCCGACCGGGAATCCGCCCGACTTGTGGCGCACCACCCGGAGCAGGGATGGAGCCTGCTGTGCAACGGCGTTCTGCTCTTCGAGGACACCGGTGAGCTCCTGCCCGACGGCCAGATCATCGCGCCGCACCGCCCGCTGGGCGCCGGCCACGTGATGACCGCCGCCTGAGCGGCACCGGGCGGTGCGCCACACCGCCCGGAGACTTGAGGGGCCGGTCGCAAGGACACCCTGCGAACCGGCCCCGACGCATGTGCGGGGGCAATCACTACGCGTAGTTGCGTGTGCCGGTCACGTCGCCGGAGGTGCGGAATTGACGACAGGCAAGACCGGGCCCGAGACGCCGTCCGAGGTCCGCGGCAAGGTCACGATCACGGAGATCGCCCGGGAGGCCGGGGTCTCGGTGCCCACCGTGTCCCGGGTCGTCAACGGCCGCTCGGACGTCTCGCCGCAGACCCGCGCCCGGATCGAGGACCTGCTGCTGCGGCACGGCCACCGCAGGCGCGCCGCCGCTCCCGCCTCCGGTGCCGCTCTGCTCGACCTGGTCTTCAACGACCTCGACAGCCCTTGGGCGGTGGAGATCATCCGGGGCGTCGAGGAGGCAGCGCACGCGGCCGGGGTCGGCACCGTGGTGTCGGCGATCCACGGCCGCTCCGGTGACGCCCGCGAGTGGATGCGCAATCTGCGGGTCCGCGCGTCGACCGGCGTCATCCTGGTCACCTCGGCGCTGGAACCGGTCCTGCACGAGGAGTTGTGCGCCCTCGGTGTCCCCCTGGTGGTCGTCGACCCGGCGGGCTCCCCCTCCCTCGACATCCCCACCATCGGTGCCGCCAACTGGGCGGGCGGCATGGCAGCCACCCGGCACCTGCTGTCCCTGGGCCACCGCAGGATCGGCCTCATCGCGGGACCGCCCAGGCTGCTGTGCTCCAGGGCCCGCTTCGACGGCCATCGCGCCGCGCTGGAGGACGCGGGGCTCTCGGTCGACGAAGCCCTCGTCGTCCCCGGCGACTTCCACCCGGAGTCCGGCTTCACCGGCTGCAACACCCTCCTCGACCTGCCCGAACCGCCCACGGCCGTGTTCGCGGCCAGCGACCAGATGGCACTCGGCGCGATCGAGGCACTGCGCCGGCGGGGCCTCAGGGTGCCGCAGGACATGAGCCTGGTCGGTTTCGACGACCTTCCGGAGGTGCGCTGGTCGGCCCCGCCGCTGACGACGGTGCGCCAACCACTGGCCGACATGGGCAAGCTGGCCGTCGGCACGGTGCTGCGCCTGGCCCGTGGTGAACAGCCCGACTCACCGCGGGTGGAGCTGGGCACGGAGCTGGTGGTGCGGTCGAGCACGGCACCCCCGGCGCCCTGAGCCGGGGGTACCGACCCCGGCGGTGCTCCCCACTGCACCGCCGGGGCGTTCTCTACTTGCCGCCCAGCGCCGCCCTGATCGCGAAGTAGGCCTGCTTGGGCTGCAGTTGCTCGTCCCACGGAAGCGCCGCGCCCTCACCGGGGAAGACCGCCGGGATCCACGAGTACTTGTCGGTGTAGTCCCAGATGGTGATGCCCACGCACCGCCGCACCGCGAGACACGCCCCGGTCAGGTCCCGGTACCACTGGGCCTGCTGCGCCAGTTTCTCGTCGGTCGCGGGCAGGATCATCCGTACGTCGACCTCGGTGAGCGCGGTGTCGAGGCCGAGCCGGGAGAAGCGGCGCAGGTTGTCCTCCAGGGTCGTCGGATAGCCGTACTGGAGGGCCAGATGGGCCTGGAGTCCGATGCCGTCGAGCGGGACCTTCCGGGCTTTCAGGTCCTTCGCCAGCTGGTAGTAGGCATCGCTCTTCGGGCCGACCGCCTCGATGTTGTAGTCGTTGAGGTAGAGCTTGGCGTGCGGGTCGGCCTGGTGGGCCCAGCGCAGCGCGTCGGCGATGTAGCCGGGGCCGAGCGTCTTGTACCAGAGCGTCTCGCGGTAGGTGCCGTCCTCGTTGAACGCCTCGTTGACGACGTCCCAGGAGTAGACCTTGCCGCGGTAGTGCCGTACTTCGGTCTGGATGTGCTTCTTCAGTACGGCCCTGAGCTCGTCCGCGGTCCATGCGCGGCCGGTGAGCCAGTCGGGCAGCTGGCTGTGCCAGACCAGGGTGTGGGCGCGGACCCGCTGGTGGTTCTTGCGGGCCAGGTCGACGATCTGGTCGCCGTTCGTCCAGTCGAAGACGCCCTGTTGGGGCTCGGTGGCGTACCACTTCATGCCGTTGCCGGGCGTGATCATGTCGAACTCGCTGCCGAGCAGGGCCGTGTAGGCGCTGTCGGTGAGTTCGGGGTTGTCGGTGGCGCTGCCGAAGTAGCGGCCGTGGCGCTGGGCCAGTTCCGCGAGCGTCGGCTGCTTCGGACTCGCCTGGGCCGCGGGGCCGGTGGCGATCCCGGCGGCGATCAGGACGGCGGCGAGGCCTCCGGCGAGTCTGAGACGGGTGGTCTTGCGCATGGTGCGACTCCTCACGGTGTGGGGTGCGGGGCCGTACGGACGCCGGTGCGCCTCATCCCTTGGTGGCACCGGCGGTGAGGCCGCCGACGAGCTGCCGCTCGGCGACCGAGTAGAAGGCGAGGGCGGGAACCATCGCGAGGACGAGGTAGGCGAAGACGCGCGCGTATTCCGACGAGTACTGGCCCTGGAACTGCGCGACGCCGAGGGGCAGCGTCCACCACTTGGAGTCGGTGAACACCAGCAGCGGCAGCATGAAGTTGTTCCAGCTGGCGACCACGGCGAGTACCGAGACCGTGCCGAGCGCCGGCCGTGCCATCGGCAGCAGCACCCGCCAGAAGAACCCGAAGGCGCTGCACCCGTCGAGGGTGGCCGCCTCCTCCAGCTCGCCCGGGATCTGCCGGAAGAAGCCGCGCAGGATGATGATCGTCATCGGCAGCGCGAAGGCGGCCTGCGGAAGGATCACGCCGAGCGGGTTGTCCAGCAGGCCGAGGTAGCGCAGGAGGAGGAACAGCGGCAGGGCGGCCACCGCGAAGGGGAACATCAGCCCCATCGTGAAGAGGGTGAACAGCACCTCCCGGCCACGGAAGGCGAACCGCGCGAAGGAGAAGGCCGCGAGCGCGGACGCCCCGACCACCAGCACGGTCGTCGCCAACGCGACCAGGGTGCTGTTGCCCAGCAGCCGCCAGAAGTCGCCGCCGCCGAGGATGTCGGTGTAGTTGCCGGTCAGCCAGTGCTCGGGCAGCCCGAACGGGTTGCGGGACAGCTCGGCGGTCGATTTGAAGCCGGACAGCACGGCGTACAGCAGAGGGACGACCATCACCGCGCCGACGGCGACGAGGACGACGTGCAGCGGCAGTTTGCGCAGGGTCTTCATGCGCCGTCTCCCCTCATGTTCGTGGTGGCCCCTTCGAGGTCGCGGCGGAGCACGAACCGCTGGTAGGCGAGGGCGAAGACGAGGCAGATGGCGAACATGACCACGCTGATCGCGCTGGCGTAGCCGACCTGGTAGCGCTTGAAGCCGTACTGGAACATGGTCACGGCCATCGTCTCGGAGTGGTGGTCGGGGCCGCCCTGGGTGATCACCCACACCAGGTCGAAGAGCTGGATCGCCCCGATGACGGAGAGGAAGACGCTGATGCGCAGGGTGGGCGCGAGCAGCGGCAGCGTGACATTGCGGAAGCGCTGCCAGGGCCCGGCGCCGTCGATCAGCGCCGCCTCCGTCAACTCCGCCGGGATGGACTGGAGTCCGGCCAGGTAGAGCATCATGTGGAAGCCGAAGTACTTCCAGGTCATGACCAGGAACAGGGTCGCCATGACGTAGGAGGGATCGGCGAACCACTCGCCGCCCAGCCCGTCGAGGCCGACGGCGCCCAGGACGTGGTCGGCGAGCCCGTCGCCCGGCGCGAAGACCATGCTGAACAGCACGCCGGTGATGGCCTCGGACAGGACGTACGGCGCGAAGAACAGCATCCGGTACACGGCCCGGCCGCGCAGCCGCTGGTTGAGCGCCACGGCCATGGCGAGCGCGAACGGCAGCTGCAGCGCGAGGGACAGCACGACCAGGACCAGACAGCGCCACAGGTCGCCCAGGAAGACGTCGTCCTGGAAGAGCCGGGTGAAGTTGTCCGTGCCCGCGTAGTCGGAGGGCATCCCGAAGCCGCCCCAGCGGAAGAAGGCCGTGTACAGGGCGAACAGCATGGGCAGCAGGACAAGACCGATGAACAGCACCAGGGCGGGCACCTGGAAGCCGACCGCGGTGAGCCAGTTGAGCAGGCGCCGCCGGGCCCGCCCCCGCGCGAAGTCCGCGGCGGGAGGCGGGAGTTCGACGCTCGGTCCGCTCCGCTTGTCCGGAAGGAACGTGGAGGACGTGGAAGTCATCGCCGGTTACTGCTCTTCCTTCGCGGTCTTCGTGATCGACTGCGTGACCTGCTCGGGGGACTTGGAGCCGGCGATGAGCGCGGCGACGCTGTCGTTGACCTCCTGTCCGACGGCGGGGGCGTATGCCTGGTCGAGGAAGAGCTGGAAGCCGGTGGCGGCCTTCAACTGTGCCTGTACGGCCTTGATGTTGGGGTCGGACAGGGCGCTCTCCGCGGCCGGGACGACCGGGATGGTATTGGTCTTCTTGACCAGTTCGATGTCGGTGGCGTTGGAGGCGAAGAACTTCAGGAAGTCGACGGCCGCCTGCGGTGCGCCCTTGCGCAGGGCGTGTCCGCCGCCCCCGCCGAACACCTCGGTGATGGTGCCCTTTCCGCCCTCGACCGCAGGGAACGGGAAGAAGCCGAGGTCCTTGCCGAGTCCCTTGCCCTGGTCCGCCTGCACGCTCGGGGCCCACTGGCCCATCAGCTCCATGGCCGCCTTGCCGTTGCCGACGGTCGCGGCCTCTCCGGTGGGCGTGGAGTAGGCCGCGCCGAGGAACCCCTTCTGGAACGGCTGGAGCTGGACCAGATCCTTGAGGTGCTGCCCCGCCTGGACGAACCCCGGGGCGGTGAAGTCCTTGGTGTCGCTGGCTTTCTGCAGCGCGTCGATGCCGGCGGTGCGCATCGAGAGATAGGCCCAGTAGTACATGCCGGGCCACTTCTCCTTGCCCGCGAGGGCGAGCGGCGTGATGCCCTTGGCCTTCAGCTTGCGCACGGCGTCGAGGAAGCCGCTCCAGGTGGTCGGGGGCGTGCTGATGCCGGCCTGCTGGAAGAGCGCCTTGTTGTACCAGAAGCCGACCATGCCGATGTCGAACGGGATCGCGTACGTCTTGTCGTCGAGGATGTACGGCTTCTTGGCGACCGGCAGCAGGGCGTCGGCCCACGGCTTGGTCTTGTCGGTGAGGTCCTCGACGAGCCCGGCGTCGACCTGCTGCTTGAGTACGCCGCCGCCCCAGGTGTGGAAGATGTCGGGGAGCTTCCCGGAGGCGGTCAGCGCCGTCATCTTCGACTTGTAGGCGTCGTTCTCCAGCTGGACGATCTTTACCTTGACCTTGGGGTTCTGGGCCTCGAACTTCTTGGCCAGAGCGGCCCACACGGTCTTTGCCGGCTCGGTGGTGGAGATGTTCCACCACTCGATGGTGGTCGTCCCGTCCGACGACCCTCCGCCCGAGTCTCCGCCGCATCCGCTCAGTGCCGTCATGCCCAGACCGGCCGCGGCGGAGGCCGCCAGGAAGCCGCGGCGGGACAGTGCCCGGTCGCCCATCATGCGCTCCTTGGGTAGGGACGGCGCGTCCACGACCGTCCGCTGGGACCGAAAGTTTCGGAGATGATCCAGAAAGCTGCGTTGTTGCCGCACCCTAGAGACAGCTCCCAAACGGTGGCAACCCCTTGTACGCGGTGAATCTGCGGGCAACGCCTCTGGCATTGCGGTGCATTGATCTCCGCCGCATACGCTCCGCACCCAGGAGGCACGAAACATTCGGCGTCCGTGGCGAACCTTACGAAGCAACCGCGACGGTTCAGCGCACTGGGCCCACCGTTCGTCGATGCGTGCGTCCACCGGCCGCCAAGGGGGCACTCGTGGTGCACCACTGATCACGCATCCCTGTGATCCATATCACAGATGGAAGCGGAGACGGGCACGCCGACCTCGAACCCGGGAACCCATCGCCGACGCCGGCCCGCCCGGTCTCGGCGCCTTCGCCCCGACGACGTTCGTCCTCAGTGCCCTCGACGCGGACCTGATCACCGACAAGAAGCCGGCCGCCGTGACCCTCCCGCTCGCCCTCTTCCACGGCGGGCTCGCCCAGTTGCCGGCCGGCATGCGGGAGTTCCGCAAGGGCAACACCTTCGCCGCCACCGCGTTCGCCCCCCTTCGGCTCCTTCCGGCCGGCGTACGCGGCCCACGCGAAGTTCGTCGCGGGCACCCTGCCGGTCTCCACCGCGCATCAGGCGACCGGTCTGTTCCTGCCGGCCTGGGGCTGTGTTCACGGTGCATATGAGCGATTGGACGGATCACTGCCGCCGGTCCGCGGAATGCGGCGGCACCCCTGTCATCAGGATGTCCAAGCCGCGCCGTGTCGTCGCCAGGACGACACGGTCGCCCGCCCGCAGGATCCGTGACTGCGCGGGACGCCAGTCGAAGCCCGTCCGGCCCGGATGCGGTCCCGTGAGGCCGTCCACGGCCTCCGCCGCGGGGAGCGGCCCGGCAGCGGCCCCGACGGCCAGCACCCGCCATTCGTTCTCCCGGAACGCCTCGTGCACGGAGCGTCCCTCCAGCTCCGGGTGCCCGTCCACGTCCACGCAGGTGAACAGCAGCGAGCCCCGCTCCACCGGCATCACCCCCAGCACATGGCGGCCCATCATCGCGGCGGCGAACGAGGGCGCAGCCAGCGCGGAAACGCTTCTGCTCCGAGTGAGGGCGTCCGGGTAGGAGGCGCGCAGGGTGCGCTGGACGGTGGCCGCGAAGGCGTCGTCGTACAGGCGCGTCACCACCCGCACGGCGGGGTTGGTCTCGCGCACGGCCATGACGATGTCGAGGTTCTGACCGTCGTCACGGGTGAGGACGAGCAGCGAGCCGCTCTGCCGGACGCGGGCCAGTTCGAGCACACCCGGGGCGGTGGCGTCCTCCAGGATCAGCGGTGTGCCGAGTTGGCGGGCGAGGGCGACGCCGCGTGCGCGCGGGTCGCGTTCGATGGCCACCACCTGGTGGTCGGTGGCGCGCAGCCGGTCCAGCACCCGGGTGCCGACCATCCCCAGACCGACCAGCACGATGTGGCCGTTCACGCCGTCGTCGGGCGGATGGCTCGCCGATGCGGTGCGGAAGGCCTCGGTGGCGTTCATGGTCGCGGCGACCACGAGCGGGAGTACGGCCAACCCCACGAAACCGGCCAGGAGTTGGAGCACCCGCCGGGCGACCGACTCCTCGGTGGCCGGGTCACCCATGGTGAAGATGTCCAGCAGCGGCAGATAGAAGTTCTTCCACCAGGGATGCTCGTCGGCGAAGAGCGCGGTGGCGGTCGCCAGCGCGAGGACGACCGCCGTCAACGCCCCATAGACGGCTGCTAGTTGGTGAGAGGCGAAGACCTTCCACGGCAGATGCGCGAGCCGTGCCCGAAGCCACCGTCGAGGGTGCAGGCGCCGGGCGCGGGCGGCCGTTTCGAAGGCGTGGTGGGTGACCTCCTCCAGCATCAGCCGGCCGTGCGTTGACTGCCGATGGTGGGCGGTCCGGGTGTCGGGCAGCAGCTGGGTGCCCTCCTCGCCGGGCGTCTCCGCGCTGTCCTGGCTGGCCGGGTCGTCCTGGTGGGCGCCGGACAGGACGGCCAGAGTGGCCAGGTCGGTGGCGTTCGACGGGGACCCCGCGGGCCGTACGACACCTCTGAACACCTTGCCCTCGACCTGGAGGGTGTGCCCGTGGCCCACGGCGGCGGCTGCCACCAGCTCCGGTACGGCGGTGTCGGCGTCGGAGAGCACCGTGGTGGAGGTGTCCTGGGCGGGGTCCTCGCACAGCCCCGCCGCCCGGTCCAGCAGCCGCTCAAGATGGCGGCCGCGCTCGCGGTCGAACATGCGGACCACCAGCCGCACCGAGGGGTTGATGGTCCGGGCGAGCAGCGCCGCGGTCATGTTGACCTGGTCGTCCCGGTAGGTCAGGGCGAGCGCGGCGGCCCGCTCGACACCCGCCGTCCGCAGGGCCCGCTCGTCGGGGCGGACGGAGAGGTGCAGCTCGACCGGGGAGTGCGGGTCCTCGTGCAGCGCGGCGATCTCCGCGCCGCGCTCGTCGCTCGCGGACGGCAGCACGACGGTGACGATCTCGCCGCACACGGCGTCCAGTTCGACGGCGAGCCGGTGCGCGAGAGCGTCGTCGCCGCAGATCACCATGTGCTGGGATCTCTGGCCGGGCGGTATGCGGAGCGGGAGAGTCGACGTCACACCAGGCAGAACGCCGCAGCTCGCGAGGGCAGTTCCGGCGGGGCGCCGCCCAGGATCCAAGATTTCGCCAAGAACATGCCAACACCATGCGCCTCTTTCCGCCGCACCGACCCGGCCGACCGCCACGGCCCGCGTCAAGAGCGCCGGCACTGTCTTGACGTGCGGGGGACGGATAGGGTGAAAGCGGTGTGCCGGGAAGTCTGGTCGGCCGGAGTCAGGGTGGCTCCCGTGAAGGCCCCAGGGGAAGGCATGCGCAGCGTAGGGACGGTACTCGCACTGGTCGTACTCGCCACCGTCGTGGCCACCTTCGCCCACCGCCGGCGCATCCCCGCACCGTCCCTCCTGGTCGTCGCCGGCCTCGCCGTGGCCCTGCTGCCGGGCACCCCCGAGATCAAGACCAGCCCCGAGATCATCGGCCTGGTCGTGCTGCCGCCGCTGCTGTACGCGAGCGCGCAGGATTTGTCCTGGCGTGAGCTACGGGCGGTGTGGAAGCCGGTCGGGATCCTCGCGATCGGGCTGGTCCTGGCGTCGGCGGCGGCGGTCGGCGCGGTGGCCTCGCTGGTGACGCCGCTGTCGTGGCCGATGGCGTTGGTGCTGGGCGCGGTCCTGGCCAGCACCGACCCGGTGGCGGTCACCGCACTCGGCAGACGCCTCGCCCTGCCACCGAGGGTCCAGGTCCTGGTCCAGGCGGAGAGCCTGTTCAACGACGCCACCTCGCTGGTCCTGTTCCGGGTCGCGGTGAGCGTGGCCGTGGCGTCCGCGGCGGCGAACTGGGGCGCGGCGGGCGGCGAGTTCGCCGTCCTTGCGGGCGGCGGCACACTGATCGGCGCGGCCGTGGCCCACGTCGTCACGCTCATCCGGCGGCGCACCGAGGACCCCGTCCTGGAAACAGTGATCGCCCTGGTCACGCCGTACGCCGCCTATGTCCTGGCCGAGGCGGCCCACACCTCCGGCGTCACCTCCGTCGTGGTCGCCGGAGTCGTCCTGGGCGGACGCGGCGAGGAGCTCACCAACGCACACATCCGGCTCCAGCTGCACGCGGTGTACGGCACCGTGGTGTTCCTGCTGGAGAGCGCGGTGTTCTCGCTCATCGGCCTGGCCCTGCCCGCCCAGGTGCAGGCGCTGTCCCACAGCGACCGCGCGTGGCCGCTGTACGCGCTCGCGGTCGCCGGCACCCTGATCGCCGTACGGCTGCTGTGGGTGGCCCCGCTGTCGGCGGTGGTGCAGCGCAAGGGCGGCATCCGCCCCATGAACTGGCGGGTCCCGATGGTGCTGACCTGGGCGGGCACCCGGGGCGTCGTCCCCCTGGCGGCGGCCCTCTCCATCCCGGAGACCACCAAGAGCGGCGCGGCGCTCGCGGACCGCCCCCTGGTGCTGGTCCTGACCACCTCGGTCGTGGTCGTCACCCTCGTCGTGCAGGGCTTCACCCTGGCCCCCGTGGTCCGCCGCTCCGGCATCGCCCTCGAACCCGACCACACCGAGCGCGAGGAGGCCGCGGCCCGCTGCCGCCTCGCCGACGCGGGCATCCGCCGCCTGGAGGAACTCTCCGAGCTGCAGGCCGCCCCGGAGGTCGTTCTCGACCGCCTCCGCCGAGGGCTCACCGCCCGCCTGGACGACGCCCGCGACCGCCTCACCGACCACACCGGCCAAAGCGCCCCCGTCGAATCCGCCGACCTGGTCTACCGCCAGCTGCGCCGCGACGTCATCGCCTTCGAGGCGGTGGAACTGCAGCGCCTTTACGACGAACACGCCATCAGCGACACGACGCGCAGAAGGCTGCAGCGGTCGTTGGACCTGGAGGAAGCCCGCCTGACGGACATCTGAGCCACGCCGGCCGCGCGATCGACCAGTGCACCGATGTCGCCGTCCCGCGCGCCATGACGCTGGGTATCCGGTCCCGATCAGCGAGCCCTCTCCTCCCGGATGACCCAAACATCAGCGAACCACCCCAGAAGCGCCCTTCCCGGGCGCCGCTCCAGCTGAGCAGCGAGTCTTAACGGAAGCTTGACGCCGTCACCCCCCTCATCCGTGGGCCCGTGCGTCACTCTCCGCTTACGCTGGTGCGGCCGTCCGCGTGATGGCCGGAATCCACACGCTGAGCCGCACCTCAGGAGCACGCCGATGGCCACGACCGAGCACCCGCCTCCCAGTCGCCTGCGCGCCTGGATGCTGGAGGGCCTGTCCGACATGGGCAAGGGCATCCAGCAGGCGCCGCACGCCCAGCCGGAGCCCGCGCACAAGGGTCAGCGCTGGTACCGCGTGATGTGCCTGACCGGCGTCGACTACTTCTCGACTCTCGGCTACCAGCCCGGCATCGCGGCTCTGGCCGCCGGCCTCCTGTCGCCGGTGGCGACCATCGTCCTCGTGATCGTGACACTCGCCGGTGCGCTGCCGGTCTACCGCCGGGTCGCCGAGGAGAGCCCGCACGGCGAGGGCTCGATCGCGATGCTGGAGCGGCTGCTGTCGTTCTGGAAGGGCAAGCTGTTCGTCCTGACCCTGCTCGGCTTCGCCGCCACCGACTTCCTGATCACCATCACCCTGTCGGCCGCGGACGCCTCGACCCACCTCGTCGAGAACCCCCACCTGACCAGCACCCTGCACGACAAGCAGATGCTGATCACCCTCATCCTGGTCGCCCTGCTCGGCGCGGTGTTCCTCAAGGGCTTCCTGGAGGCGATCGGCGTCGCGGTCGCGCTGGTGGTGGTCTACCTCGGCCTCAACGTCGTCGTCGTGGCCGTGGGCATGTACCACGTGATCACCGCGGGCCATCTGGTCACCGACTGGACCAGCGCCCTGACCACTGAACACGGCAACATCTTCGCCATGATCGGCGTCTCCCTGCTGGTCTTCCCCAAGCTCGCGCTCGGCCTCTCCGGCTTCGAAACGGGCGTCGCGGTCATGCCGCACGTCCAGGGCGACCCGGGCGACACCGAGGAGAACCCGCAGGGCCGCATCCGCGACACGAAGAAGCTCCTCACGGCCGCAGCGCTGATCATGAGCGTGTTCCTGATCGCGACGAGCTTCATCACCACCGTGCTGATCCCGGAGAAGGAGTTCAAGTCCGGCGGCCAGGCCAACGGACGCGCCCTCGCCTACCTCTCGCACGAATACCTGGGCAACGCCTTCGGCACGGTCTACGACGTCTCGACCATCGCCATCCTGTGGTTCGCCGGCGCCTCCGCCATGGCCGGCCTGCTCAACCTGATGCCGCGCTATCTGCCCCGCTACGGCATGGCACCGCACTGGGCCCGCGCCGTCCGCCCCATGGTGGTCGTCTTCACCCTGATCGGCTTCCTGGTCACCTGGATCTTCAACGCCGACGTCGACGCCCAGGGCGGCGCCTACGCCACCGGCGTGCTGGTCCTGATGTCCTCGGCCGCGATCGCGGTGACCATCGCCGCCCGCCGCGCCCAGCAGCGGGGCTGGGCCATCGGCTTCGGTGCCGTCTCGGCGGTCCTGCTCTACGTCACGGTGGCCAACGTCATCGAGCGTCCGGACGGCGTCAAGATCGGCGCCTGCTTCATCGCCGGCATCATCCTGGTCTCCCTGCTGTCCCGGCTGGCCCGCGCCTTCGAACTGCGCGTCACGCACGTCGAGCTGGACGACATGGCGGAACGATTCATCCGGGACATGGCCAGCCGCAAGATCCGCTTCATCGCCAACGAACCGGACCAGCGGGACAAGGCCCAGTACCGCGACAAGATCGAGCAGATCCGCAACGACAACGACATCCCCGGCGAGGACTTCGTCTTCGCCGAGGTCACGGTCGTCGACCCCTCCGAGTTCGAAGCGGGCCTCACGGTGCGCGGCGAGGTCCTGCACGACCGCTACCGGGTGCTGACCCTGGAGTCCTCCTCCATCCCCAACGCCCTGGCCGCCCTGCTCCTGCACGTCCGCGACACCACCCGGTGCACCCCGCACATCTACTTCGAGTGGACCGAGGGCAACCCCTTCGCCAACTTCCTGCGCTTCTTCCTCCTCGGCCAGGGCGAGGTCGCCCCGGTCACCCGAGAGGTCCTGCGCGAAGCGGAACCGGACCGCGCACGCCGACCACGCGTCCACACCGGCTGACACGGGTCCGTGTCCCTGGACGACTGCAAGCGTGAGCCGTCGTGGCGCCGCAGATGATCACGAACCCGATACTCAGGACCTCGGGCGTCTCCTGAGCAACCCACGCCGCTGCGGACGTACCACCACCTGACCGAAGTTCATACGGCCATGAATCTCGACGCGCAGTTCCAGGGGCACGCCCGAGCCGCCCGCCGAGCGGTTCTTGACGCCCCCGTACTCGAGCACCAGCGAGTCGGTGTCCACCACGACGCCCGGCCGGGTCAGCAGCTTCAGTGCGCCTCCGCGCAGGTCCACTTCGATGTGCAGGGTGTCGTGCGTGATCACCGCGTCGGTGAAGTCGAGCGTGACCTCACCCCACTCCGAGTCGATCTCCAGCCGCCGCGGTACCACCCAGCCGCCATCGCGCCGCGCGGAAGCGCCGCGTTGCTCGATGCGGTCGACGGCCTTGCCGGCGAGCTCCGCGGCCGATCCCGGCAGGTCCACCGTCAGAACGGCGAGTTCGCCCAGCGTCCGGGCGGTCAGGGCCGCCTCCACCCGCTCGTCCAGCTCATCCGCGGTCAGCCGACCGTCGCCGGCCGCGACCCGCAGCACCTCCACGACCCGGTCCCGCTCCGCATGCGAGGCCCGCAGATCCAGCGACGCCCCGCCCCTGCCTGAAATCCCTGCCGACATACCCACACCCCCGAATCCCGTCACCGAACTAACGCTATATCGCGTTACACGAAACGCTCAACCCCACGTCCACCAGGGCCCGTTCCCGGCCCTATCGTGACCGCATGCAGAGCTACACAATCGGCCAGGCCGCACGACTGCTCGGCGTGAGTCCGGACACCGCACGCCGCTGGGCCGACGCCGGCCGGGTCGCGACCCATCGCGACGAGGGCGGCCGACGGCTCATCGACGGCCGGGACCTGGCCGCCTTCTCCGTCGAGCTCGCCAAGGCGGGCAGCGCCGAGGAGGAGACCTCCTACACGTCGGTCCGCAACGCCTTCCCCGGCATCGTGACCGCCATCAAGCTCGGCGACGTGGCGGCCCAGGTCGAGATCCAGGCCGGCCCGCACCGCCTGGTCTCACTCCTGACCCGCGAGGCCGTGGAGGAACTCGGCCTCGAGGTCGGCATGGAGGCCACCGCCCGCGTGAAGTCGACCAACGTCCACATCGACCGCACCTGACTCACGAAACAACTCCCCTACGGCGAACCCTGCCTCACGCGATTCTCTACCTGGGCGCCAGGGGCCGGGCGGCGGCCAAGACGACGCAGACACGCGCGTACCGTGCATAACACCCCACCGGGGCTACCGTGGGCCCGGGCACAAAGCCCTCAATCCCCCACCCCCTGCGAGGCGTTCCCCATGAGCCCCATGAGCCTGAGCATCCGAAACCAGATCCCCGGCACGGTCACCGCCATCACCTCCGGAGAGGTCATGGCCACCGTCAAGGTCCGCCTGACCGGCGGCCAGGAGATCACCGCGGCGATCACCCTCGAGTCAGCCGAGGAACTCGGCCTCACCGCGGGCAGCGCCGTACGCGCCCTGGTGAAGTCGACGGAGGTCTCCCTGGCCACCGCCCCGGTCGGGGGCCTGTCCATCCGCAACCAGCTGCCCGGCACGGTCACCGACGTCACCACCGGCGGTGCGATGGCCTCCGTTAAGGTCGCCGTCGACGGCGGCGAACTGACCTCCGCGATCACCAAGGACGCCGTCACGGACCTCGCCCTGACCACCGGCACACCCGTCGTGGCCCTGATCAAGTCGACGGAGATCTCACTCGCGACGGCATAACGGGAAAGGCCCCGCCGAAGCGGGGCCCTCCTCCACGACCACTGCGTCAGTCGTCGTACGCGTCCAGCGGCGGGCACGAACACACGAGGTTCCGGTCACCGAATGCCTGGTCGATCCGCCGCACCGGCGGCCAGTACTTGTCGGCGGCCGACACCCCGGCCGGGAAGACGGCTTCCTCACGCGAGTACGCGTGCTCCCACTCCCCACCGAGCGCGGCGGCGGTGTGCGGCGCGCCCCGCAGCGGGTTGTCCTCGGCCGGCCACTCGCCCGCCCCGACCTTCTCGATCTCCGCACGGATGGCGATCATCGCCTCGCAGAACCGGTCAAGCTCGATCAGGTCCTCGGACTCGGTCGGCTCGATCATCAACGTGCCGGCCACCGGGAACGACATCGTCGGCGCGTGGAATCCGTAGTCGATGAGCCGCTTGGCGACGTCGTCGACGCTCACGCCGGTCGCCTTGGTCAGCGGCCGCAGATCGATGATGCACTCGTGCGCGACCAGCCCGCCCGGGCCGGTGTAGAGCACGGGGTAGTGCGGCTCCAGCCGCTTGGCGATGTAGTTGGCGCTCAGCACGGCCACCTGAGTGGCCCGCTTCAGCCCCTCGCCGCCCATGAGCCGGACGTACGCCCACGAGATCGGCAGGATGCCCGCGGAACCCCAGGGAGCCGCGGAGATCGGCCCGACACCCGTCGCCGGTCCTGCGGCCGGCTGCATCGGGTGGTTCGGCAGATACGGCGCCAGGTGCGCCCGCACACCGACCGGCCCGACGCCCGGCCCGCCCCCGCCGTGCGGGATGCAGAAGGTCTTGTGCAGGTTGAGGTGCGAGACGTCACCGCCGAAGTGACCCGGCTTGGCAAGCCCCACCAGGGCGTTGAGGTTGGCGCCGTCGACGTACACCTGCCCGCCGGCCTCGTGTACCTGGGCGCAGATGTCGGCGACATGCTCCTCGAACACACCGTGCGTGGAGGGGTACGTGATCATCAGCACGGCCAGCTCGTCGCGGTACTGCTCGATCTTCGCCCGCAGGTCCTCGACGTCGATCTCACCGTCCTCGGCGGTCTTCACGACGACGACCTTCATCCCGGCCATCACGGCGCTGGCGGCGTTCGTACCGTGCGCGGACGACGGAATCAGACACACGGTCCGCTGCTCGTCCCCGTTGGCCCGGTGGTATCCGCGTACGGCGAGCAGTCCGGCCAGCTCGCCCTGTGATCCGGCGTTGGGCTGCAGGGACACCTTGTCGTACCCGGTGACCTCGGCGAGCCGCTCCTCGAGCTCACGGATGAGGGTGAGGTAGCCCTGCGCCTGCTCGGCGGGGGCGAAGGGGTGCAGCTGCCCGAACTCGGGCCAGGTGACCGGCTCCATCTCGGTGGTCGCGTTGAGCTTCATGGTGCAGGAGCCCAGCGGGATCATGCCCCGGTCGAGCGCGTAGTCACGGTCGGCGAGCCTGCGCAGGTAGCGCAGCATCGCGGTCTCGGAGCGGTGCTGCTGGAAGACCGGGTGGGTCAGGTAGTCGTCGGTGCGCAGCAGTCCGGCGGGCAGGGAGTCCTCGGTCGCCGCGTCCAGCGCCTCGATGTCGCCCTCGACCCCGAACGCGGTCCACACTGCGCCCAGTTGGGCCCGCGCGGTGGTCTCGTCGCAGGCGATCGACACGTGGTCGGCGTCGGCCAGGTGAAGGTTGACTCCGTTCTCCCGCGCGGCGGCCACCACCTCGGCGGCGCGGCCCGGCACCCGCACGGTGAGCGTGTCGAAGTAGGAGCCGTGCACGACCTCGACACCACCGGCCTGAAGCCCCGCGGCAAGGATCGTGGCGTACCGGTGGGTGCACCGCGCGATCGCCTTGAGCCCCTCCGGCCCGTGGTACACGGCGTACATGCCCGCCATGACGGCGAGCAGCACCTGGGCCGTGCAGATGTTGCTGGTGGCCTTCTCCCGCCGGATGTGCTGCTCACGGGTCTGCAGCGCGAGCCGGTACGCCTTGTGCCCGTCCGCATCCACGGACACACCCACGAGCCGCCCGGGCAGGCTGCGCGCGAACTTCTCGTGCACGGCCATGTAGCCGGCGTGCGGCCCGCCGAAGCCCATCGGCACACCGAAGCGCTGCGTGGTCCCGACCGCTATGTCCGCACCGAGCTCTCCGGGCGACTTCAGCAGCGTCAGCGCCAGCAGATCGGCGGCGACGGTGACGAGCGCACCGAGTTCGTGCGCCTGGTCGATGAGCGGCTTGAGATCGCGTACGACACCGGAGGCGCCGGGGTACTGGACGAGCACGCCGTTGATCTCACGCCCGGCGACCTCGGCCGGAATGCCGTCGCCGAGGTCGGCGACCACGACCTCCACACCGGTCGGCTCGGCGCGGGTCTCGATCACGGCGATGGTCTGCGGCAGCACGTCCGCGTCGATCAGGAACAGGCCCTTCTTGTTCCTGCCCATGCGCCGGGACAGTGCCATGGCCTCGGCGGCGGCCGTCCCCTCGTCGAGCAGCGAGGCACCGGAGGTGGGCAGCCCGGTCAGGTCGGCGACCATGGTCTGGAAATTGAGCAGGGCCTCGAGCCGCCCCTGCGAGATCTCGGGCTGGTAGGGCGTGTAGGCCGTGTACCAGGCGGGATTCTCCATCACATTGCGCAGGATGACGGGCGGAGTGAAGGTCCCGTAGTACCCGAGCCCGATCATGGAGTCGAGCACCTGGTTCCGGTCGGCGAGCGAACGCAGCTCGGCCAGCACCTCGGCCTCGGTACGCGCACCCGGCAGCTCCAGCGCATCCGAGTTCTTGATCACATCCGGCACCGCGGCGGCGGTGAGCTCGTCCAGCGAGCCGTATCCGACGTGCGCGAGCATCTTGGCCCGCGCCTCGTGGTCGGGGCCTATGTGGCGCTGCTCGAACGGGATTCCCTGTTCGAGCTCGGAGAGCGGAATGCGATGGGCGGTCATTGCGGAGGCCTCCTGGTCTGACACGACCTTCGAGGGGCACCACGGCACGGGTACCCGGACGGCCTCCCCCTCTGTCATCTCAACCTGAGAGCTTCACCGGATCGCCCGAGGGCGCCCGGCTTTCACCGTCGGTGAGAGCGGAAGCCATCGACACCCGCCCTGCTTTCCAGAGTGACCTCGTCCGCGCGGTACGTGAGCCTGAGAGATTCCGGGGAGGATTTGCTCCTTCGGCGCCTCCGATGATGTCTGGAGGACTCTCCCGCACGGGGTCAGCAGCCGCTGTCAGCCTACCAGCGAGCACAACATCCCATCCTTCGAGTGGCCGCCATCACCAATCTGCTCTTTTGTAGTGCTTACGAATGAGTTGCGACCAAGTGGAGGGCCCGTGCAGACCGACATCGATCCGCGCAACCTGATCGGCCGCAAGGCGTTCGACCGCAACGGCACCAAGCTCGGCACCATCGACGAGGTCTATCTCGACGATGCGACCGGCGTGCCGGAGTGGGCGGCCATACGCACCGGCCTGTTCTCCCGGGACGCCTTCGTCCCCCTGGAACCCAGCGAACTGATCGAGGGCACCCTCCACGTCCCCTTCGACCGGTCCCTCATCAAGGACGCCCCCGACTTCGGCGTCGGCCGCCACCTCTCCCCCGAACAGGAGCTCCAGCTCTACCACCACTACGGTCTGGACATCCCCGCCCCTTCCCCCTTCCCGGACCACGACTTCGGCAAGCTCGCGGGCACGGAGGACGCGGACGCCTAGGCCCCTCGCCCGGATCAGCTCGGCGCCGCGGACCCCGGCACGCCCTCGTCCCCACTGACTCAGTGGCGTGGGGGCCCCAGCCTCGTTGCGGCACTGGCCCAACCGCGCCCGGCCCCCGCGCGGACCAGCGCCCTCCCCGGTCAGGCGCCGACCCCGTGCACGGTGGCCCCGGGTCTCGCCGCCACCAACGGCAACGGGTCCGCCGGCTCCAGCTCAGGGTCATCGGTGCGAAACGTCCGTACCCGCCCCGGCTCCGAATCCGGCGTCTCGAACCGCACGGTCACCCGTCCGAGCCCACTTCCCTGCACCCACCCGTGCCCGAACTCGGCATGCCGCACATCGTGCCCGGCGGGCCACCGGCGCTCGACAGCCACCTTCTGCTCCTCGACGGGCTCCTCGTCCGCTTCGTCCGCCACATGTTCCGTGCCGGCCCCCGCTGCCTGCGCGAACAGATCCTCCTGCGTGTAGTCGGCCAGCCCGCTCACCCCCACCCCCAGCAACCGCACACCCCCCGTCGTGTCCACCGATTCCAGCAGCCGGGCGGCAGCCTCCCGCACCACCGCCGGATCGTCCGTGGGCCCGCGCAGCGTCTCGGAACGAGTCAGCGTCGAGAAGTCGTAGCGTCGCACCTTCAGCACGATGGTCCGCCCCGAAAGACCCGCACCTCGCAGCCGCCGCACACACCGGTCGGCCAGCCGCTGCACCTCCAGCCCCACCCTCACCCGGTCGTGGATGTCCACGTCGTACGTGTCCTCGACCGACACCGACTTGGCCTCCCGCTCGGCCACCACGGGCCGGTCGTCGTGCGCCAGCGCCATGGCGTACAACGCGTGCCCGTGGGCCTTGCCCAGCAGCCGGACGAGCTCGTCCTCACCTGCCTCGGCAATCTCGTCGACCGTGGTGATGCCGGCCCGCCGCAGATGGTCCCCCGTGGCCGGCCCCACCCCTGGCAGCATCCGCACCGACATCGGCCCGAGCTTCGCCCGCTCGGTCCCGGGCTCGACCAGCACCAGCCCGTTCGGCTTGGCCTCCTCGGAGGCGATCTTCGCGAGCATCTTGCAGGCGGCAAGGCCCACGGACCCGGTGAGCCCCGTGTCCGCCCGTATGTCGGCTCGCAGCTTCTCCCCCACCAGCCGCGCCGACGCCGCGTCCCAGGCCGCCTCCCCGGCCTCCAGGTCCACGAAGGCCTCATCCAGGCTCAACGGCTCCACCAGCGGCGACAGCGAGTGCAGCAGCCCCATGACCTGCTCGCTGATCGACCGGTAGAAACCGAAGCGCGGCACCAGATACGCGGCGTTCGGTGCCAGCCGCCGCGCCTGCGCCATCGGCATCGCCGACCGCACCCCGAAGACCCGCGCCTCGTACGAAGCGGTGGCGACCACCCCGCGCGGCCCGAGCCCACCCACGATCACGGCTTTCCCGCGCAGACTCGGCTTGGATGCCTGCTCCGCCGAGGCGTAGAAGGCATCCATGTCGAGATGCAGGATCGTGGGCGCGTTTCTCACACCTCCGATGCTGCCCTACGCCACTGACAATGCCGCCTCACGACCGCCAGTGGGCTCGGAGAAGCCGCAGAGAAGCCGCTCAGACCGCCCGGTTCCGCCGTCGTGCCAGCTCGTCCGCCGGGTTGTGCCCGACCAGGGTCTCACCGGTGTCGATCCGCTCGCCGTGCAGCTGCGAGAGCGCACTGTCGACGTCCCGCCACACCACACCGACGGCGATCCCGAAGATCCCCTGGCCGCCCTGGAGCAGGGCATGGACCTCGTCGGGCGAGGTGCACTCGTAGACCGTGGCGCCGTCGCTCATCAGCGTCATGCGCTCCAGATCCCGGAAGCCCCGCTCCCGCAGGTGCACCACCGCGGTACGGATGTTCTGCAGCGACACCCCGGTGTCCAGGAACCGCTTGACGATCTTCAGGACGACGACGTCCCGGAAGCTGTACAGCCGCTGCGTGCCCGACCCGCAGGCGGGCCGCACGCTCGGCTCGACGAGCCCGGTACGGGCCCAGTAGTCCAGTTGCCGGTAGGTGATGCCGGCGGCCGCGCAGGCCGTCGGACCGCGATAGCCGATCTGCTCGGACGCCATGGACGCCGCCCCTCCGCTGCTCGGCACGGCCGCCGGTCGCTGCGGAGCGTGATCGGCCGCGCTACCGAGATGGGGGTCCCCCCAACTCGAACGAAGTTGAGAGCTTGGGGGAGGGTACGGGCCGCTCTCCCCGAGACTGCGTCCGGGGCCACCCCCAGCCGTACCGTCGCCGCTGCTTCTCACGCCGACCTCCGTCCTTGACCTGCCATCTCGACGGTAGGCAGTCACCAGGGGTGCGTCAACGATCGCCACACTCGGCACGCCGAGTGATAATCACCCTAAGAGTGGTTTCCCGCACCCCACCGCGGGGAAAGGCTAGCCGAATGCGCTCGGAGGGGGCCGCAGGACGCTCTCACTCGCCGCTGGCACTTGCCGGCATTTGAGACTCACTGGCTGCTTGTCCCGAAGTCCTCCGGCGAGATCTGATCGAGGAACTCGCGGAACTTCTCCACCTCGTCCTCCTGCTCATCCGGAATCGCGATGCCTGCGTCGTCGAGCACACCGTCGCTGCCGTAGATCGGCGTTCCGGTGCGCAGGGCCAGCGCTATGGCGTCGGACGGACGGGCACTGACTTCGACCCCGCTGGCGAAGACCAGCTCCGCGTAGAAGACGCCCTCCCGCAGATCCGTGATGCGCACTTCGGTCAGCTCCTGACCGACGGCTTCCAGCACGTCCTTGAAAAGGTCGTGGGTCAGCGGTCGTGCGGGGGCCATGCCCTGCTGGGCGAAGGCAATGGCTGTCGCCTCCCCCGGCCCGATCCAGATGGGGAGGTAACGGTCGCCTCCCACTTCACGCAGGAGCACGATCGGTTGGTTGGAGGGCATTTCGACCCGGACACCTACGACATCGAGCTCGTTCACACAGCAACCCTAGGACCTGCCCGGGACGTTTGGGTAGTCGAGCCGGGAACGGGGGGCCGATCCGGCCTCCGCAGAGGCGCCGAACTCAGGGCAGTCGCACACCGAGGGCGGTCTGCACGAGGGCTGCGTGCAGCTTCACCGTGAGCGCCGCCAGCTCCTTCGTACGCGCCTCGGCATGCGCCCTGGTCTGCGGATTACGGTGGCGCTTCAGCGGGGCCACCACCTGGTCCACCAGCCCGGCCTCACGCTCGGCGGCGGCCTTCATGGCCCTGAGGTGCCGCGGTTCGATCCCGAACTGCCCGAGCTCCACGACGAGCGACGCCACGGTCACCGTCTCCGCGTCGTACGCCCCGTCCGGCAGCGGCGCGACCAGGCCGTACGACTCCCACTCCTCGAGTTGCTGCTCGCCGATCCCGGCGGCCGCGAGCAGCTCGGCGCGCCCGATCCGAGCCGCGGTGGGGCCCTCCGGCGCTTCGAGGAGCGATTCGCCGTCCCGCTGGCGTCCCACGACGGGCAGCGGGACTGCCTCACCGCGCTCCACGGCCTCCAGATGCTCGCGGATCACCTTGAGGGGCAGATAGTGGTCCCGCTGCATCCTCAGCACATGGCCGAGGCGCTCGACGTCGTCCGCGCTGAACTTGCGATACCCCGACGGGGTGCGCTGCGGCTCGATGAGCCCTTCCGACTCCAGGAAACGGATCTTGGAGATGGTGACTTCGGGGAACTCGTCACGCAGCACGTTCAGCACCGTGCCGATGCTCATCAGACCGCTGTCCGTGCCGGCGGTGCCGTGCCCGGCACCGCCGCTCGGTGTTCGAAGCATGGACATTCCCTTGGGGTCCCCCCGTACGGGGTCTGGGGGAAGGGTCAGTAGCCCCGCTGGCTTGCGTAGAAGACCAGCCGGTACTTTCCGATCTGCACCTCGTCACCGTTGTTCAGAGCGACCTGGTCGATCCGCTCGCGGTTGACGTACGTGCCGTTCAGACTGCCCACGTCGGCCACCGTGAACGAGCCGTCCGCACCACGGCGGAACTCCACGTGCCGGCGCGAGACCGTCACATCGTCCAGGAAGATGTCGCTCTGCGGGTGACGCCCGGCCGTGGTCAGGTCGCCGTCCAGCAGGAAGCGGCTGCCCGAGTTCGGCCCGCGGCGCACGACCAGGAGCGCGGAGCCCAGCGGCAGCGCGTCGACGGCCGCCTGCGCCTCGGGGGACAGCGCCGGCACCTGCGTCTGACCGGTGACTTCGGCGTCGTAGGCCTCGATGCCGGAAATCGAGATCGTGGACGTCGTCTCGGACGGCCGCTCGGCCGCGCCGCCGGACCGCAGCGGGGCGCCACAGTTGGAGCAGAAGCGGCTGCTTTCCGCGTTGCGGTTACCGCACCTCGTACACACCAGGGCCGACATAGGGGAAAACCCTCCACCCGTACTTGAGGTTGACGGTTGCCCGAAACCTATGCCCCCGGACTGCGCAGGGTCAACAGACGGCGCGCCCTGACCTCCAGGAATGTCACCGCCCGGACCAGGGACCTGGTCCCGGAACAGTGGGCGCCGGCCCTCTGCATCAGGCTGTGCGCGATGACGAGCGGTCGCATTGTCGCTACCCTCTCGCGCGCTCTTGCCGAACAACTTCGCAAACAACTTCACGGGCGATTCCCCTTGACCGAAACAGACCCGCCCGTGGGGCAGGACGAACCCTGATTGCATACACCGGCCGACCCGGACATCCTCACAACGTCCGTATCCACCAGACAGTTTCCACCACGCACCACCCATTCGGTGCGCCGACCCCCCGCAACCTCATGCCCTCGCCGGACGTCCGCCATGCACCGCCTGTTCACTGGGAGGGCGACCGAGCGTAGTCAGGCCGCTTCGCAGCTCGCAAGGCGTCCACGACGATCTTGTTCGACCGCTGGACGGCAACAGTGGCCTGCTCCTTCTCAAGAGTCTGCACCACGCCTCCAGGGATGTTGAGCGCCGGTTCGAGGTCCGCCGGCTTGCCGATGACCTTGAAACGAAAGGGAGCGTTGATCTTGTTCCCGTCGACGCTCACGCTCTTGCCCGAGTCGGTGAGGTAGGTGTTGGCGACGACACGTACGTCGTTCACCTGGATCGCCTCCGCCCCTGCCGCACGCAGCTCCTGGATCGCGTCGAGCAGCATGTCCGCCTGGACCGTCCCCTTCGTGTCCTTGATCGTCATCGTGATGCCGGGCCCCTGCGCGGCCACCGTGCCCGCCAGAATGCCGAGTTGCTTCTCCTTCTCGACGGTCTGCTTGCGGGCCTCCTCGGCCTGGTTGGAGCTGTTCTCCAGCTCGTCGCGCTGCTTCTCCAGTCCCTGCTTCTCGTCCTCAAGACGCTGTGTACGGTTGTCGAGTTCATCCAGGATGCGAACGAGATCTTCCTGACGCGCGCCGCGCAGGGCGCTGTCGTTGTTGCTGTTCGAAGCCACCTGGACGGCCAGGCCGAAGCCGAGGCCGAACAGCAGGACGGCGACGATGAGTTGGGCACGGGTGACGCGCGGCGGCCAGAGACCCTTCACCAGCCGCTGCCGCCCGGTGAGAGAGGGCTGCTTCTCCTCAGAGGGCTGCTTCTCCTCGGGAGCTGCCGCCGTCACGTCGGGCTCCGTCGCGGGGACCTCCTCGGGAAGTTCCTTGCGCAGCCTGTTCTCCGGCGTCTCTTCGTTGTCGCTCATCGGCCTCACGCCCGGAACACGTGGCGGCGGATCGCCGCGGCGTTCGAGAAGATGCGGATCCCGAGGACCACGACGACACCGGTGGACAGCTGGGCGCCCACGCCCAACTTGTCGCCCAGGAACACGATCAACGCCGCCACGACCACGTTGGACAGGAACGACACCACGAAGACCTTGTCGTCGAAGATCCCGTCGAGCATGGCCCGCAGACCACCGAAGACGGCGTCGAGCGCCGCGACGACGGCGATCGGCAGGTAAGGCTCGACGACCGCCGGAACCTCAGGCCGGACCAACAGGCCGGCCACGACTCCCACTACGAGGCCCAGTACGGCGATCACGATGTGCCCTTCTCAGTCTTCTCGGTTGTCGGCTGTGCTGTACGTACGATCACACTCGGTGCGGCA
Organism: Streptomyces sp. NPDC051172; assembly: GCF_040682555.1. NCBI lineage: Bacteria > Bacillati > Actinomycetota > Actinomycetes > Kitasatosporales > Streptomycetaceae > Streptomyces > Streptomyces sp. NPDC051172. The sequence goes on along the minus strand of NZ_JBFBBE010000052.1, from coordinate 4,367 downwards.
GGCAGCCGGAGGTCGCCTTCCACGGAGATGCTGGTCCGGATGCCGTAGGTCTCCTGCAAGGCGTGCAGATACAGCCCGTCGGCGCTGTTCTGGAACCTGCTGCTCAGTTGCTTGCCGTTCCCCACGGCCAGCACCGTGTAGGGGGGAACCAGCGGCTTGTTGTCGACCAGTATCGCGTCCCCGGCGGCCCTGATCGCCGAGAGCGCCGTCAGCCGCTGCCCATTGATCGAAACGGCCTCGGCCCCCGACTCCCACAGCCCGTTGACCACACGCTGCATGTCACGGTCCCGCACTCGACCGGTGTCGGAGAAGTCCGAGGTCTCGCGCGGATTGCCGTTGCCGCCGCTGGTTGCTTCCTTGGCGTCGTTCACGACCAGTTTCACGCCGGGGCCGTGTACTTCGACGGCGCCCGACAAAACCCCCACCAGCTCCGACCGGTCTCCACTGCCGCTCTTCTTGAGGGCCTCCCGCTGGCGCGCGCTCACATCGTCGCGCAGCTTGTCGACGGAGCCCTCCAGCTTGTCCGCCGCCGTGGTCTCCCGGTCGATGCGGTTGATCAGTTCCTCGCGCTCCTTGGCGACGACGGGAGCCGCCACCCGAGCCTGTGCCGCTCCTACGGTCACGACGAGGGCCGCGAGCACCAGCCCGCCGGCCAGGCCGAGCCTGGCCCGAAGAGTCTTCGGCAGAGCGCCGTCGCCCGCGGCCTTCTTCCTGGCGGACGCCTCGGCGTAGCCGTCGTCCAGGCTGTGGTCCATGACGTTGGTGAGCAGCGACATGGAGGCGTCCGGACGCGAGGGTCGCGTGGGTGTGCTCCGAATGGGGGGCTGCTGCGGCATGCCGCACATCGTCGCATGTCGCGACCACTACCTCCGAATGGCCCCACCGGCGTGCCGGACAGGCCCCCTTGGGGACACCTGTCCGGCACGCGCGCGTGCTGCGTTTTTCAGCGGCCGGCGCTGTCCACGACCCCCGACCACTCGTCGAGCAGGGCCTGGGCGGAGGCGTCGTCCGGCCCCTCCGCCCACAGGTGGGTGACCGCTTCGGCCGGGTCGGGCAGCACCATCACCCAACGCCCGTCCGTCTCCACCACCCGCACACCGTCGGTGGTGTCCACGAAGCGGTCTCCGGCCGCCTCCACCACACGCCGCATCACAAGTCCCTTGACGGCCCAGGGAGTCGCAAGATCCCGCTTGAGAACGTGTGCCCGCGGAATCCGGGCATCGATCTGGCTGAGGGTGAGCTGCGTCCGCGCCACCAGCCCGATCAACCGTACGAAGGCCGCCGTACCGTCGAAGACGCTGCTGAACTCCGGGACGATGAAGCCGCCCTTGCCGTCACCGCCGAAGATGGTCGAGTCGTCGCCTCCCACCCTCGTCAGGTCGTCGGGCAAGGTCGTCGTCCACTCGACCTGCGTCCCGTGGTACGCCGCAACCTGCTCGGCGATCCTCGTCGTGGTCACCGGCAGCGCCACCCGCCCACTGCGCCGCTCCGCGGCCACCAGATCCAGCATGACGAGCAGCGCCCGGTCGTCCTCGACGATCCGCCCCTTCTCGTCAACCAGCGACAACCGCTCGCCAACCGGGTCGAACCGCACCCCGAAGGCGGCCCGCGACGAAGCCACGATCTCACCGAGCCGCACCAGCCCCGACCGCCGCACATCGGCGGACTCCGTGGGCCGCGACTCGTCGAGACCGGGATTGATGGTCAGCGAGTCCACACCGAGCTTGCCCAGCAGGCTGGGCAGGACAAGCCCGGCGCTGCCGTTCGACGCGTCGACGACGACCTTCAGCCCGGACTCGGTGATCCCGGTCGTGTCGACATTGCGCAACAGCGAGCCGGTGTACGAGTCGAAGACGCTGGCAGGAAAGTGCAGGTCTCCGATCTCCCCGGGGAATGCACGCCGGTACTCCTGCCGCGCGAACACCCGGTCCAGCTTTCGCTGACTGCCCTGCGACAGGTCGGCGCCGTTCCCGTCGAAGAACATGATGTCCACGGAGTCGGGCACCCCGGGCGTGGTCCGGATCATGATCCCGCCGGCGCTGCCCCGCGCCGTCTGCTGGCGGGCAACGGGCAGCGGTACGTTCTCCAGGTCCCGTACGTCGATGGCGCTGGCCTGCAGGGCGGAGATGACCGCCCGCTTCAGCGCACGGGCGCCACGGGAGTGGTCGCGGGCCGTGGTGACCGTGGAGCCTTTCTTCAGAGTCGTCGCATAGGCACCGGCCAGGCGCACGGCGAGTTCGGGCGTGATCTCCACGTTCAGGATGCCGGACACCCCGCGAGCACCGAACAGATGCGCCTGGCCCCTGGACTCCCAGATGACCGAGGTGTTGACGAAGGCGCCGGCCTCGATGGTCTTGAACGGGTAGACCCGCACATTGCCCTGAACGATCGATTCTTCACCGATGAGGCACTCGTCGCCGATGACCGCGCCGTCCTCGATCCGAGCGGCACGCATGATGTCGGTGTTCTTTCCGACGACGCATCCACGCAGATTGCTGTGCTGCCCCACGTACACGTTGTCGTGTACAACGGCCTTGTGCAGAAACGCACCGCTCTTCACGACGACGTTCGATCCGACGACGGTGTGCTCACGAATTTCGGCGCCGGATTCGACCTTGGCGTAGTCGCCGATGTAGAGCGGGCCGCGCAGCACGGCGTCGGGATGCACCTCGGCACCCTCGGCCACCCACACCCCCGGGGACATCTCGAAGCCGTCGATCTCGACGTCGACCCTGCCCTCCAGAACGTCGGCCTGCGCCTTCACATAGCTCTCGTGAGTACCGACGTCCTCCCAGTACCCTTCCGCGACATAGCCGTAGATCGGCTTGCCTTCCTTCATCAGCTGCGGAAAGACATCCCCGGACCAGTCCACAGGCACATCGGGCTCGACATAGTCGAAGACTTCGGGCTCCATCACGTAGATGCCCGTGTTCACCGTGTCGGAGAAGACCTGCCCCCAGGTGGGCTTCTCCAGGAAGCGCTCGACCTTTCCTTCTTCGTCGACGATCGTGATACCGAATTCCAGCGGGTTCGGCACACGCGTCAGGCAAACAGTGACGAGCGCACCCTTTTCCTTGTGGAAATTGATCAGCTCGGTGAGGTCGAAGTCGGTCAGGGCGTCACCGGAGATGACGAGGAAGGCATCGTCCTTCAACGCCTCTTCGGCGTTCTTGACGCTTCCTGCGGTACCGAGTGGCTTCTCCTCGTTGGCATAGGAGAGCTCCATTCCGAGCTCTTCGCCGTCACCGAAGTAGTTCTTGACCAATGAGGCCAGGAACTGGACAGTTACGACGGTCTCGTTCAGCCCATGCCTTTTGAGCAGCCGTAGCACATGCTCCATGATCGGGCGGTTGGCCACGGGCAGGAGCGGCTTGGGCATGCTTGAGGTCATGGGGCGAAGGCGTGTGCCTTCACCTCCGGCCATCACGACGGCCTTCATGTCGGAAGCGTCCTCCTCAAAAAGACGACGGTCTAGCCGACTTCACCCGCCCAAATTGTCCCGCACTTTTCCGCCGAGGGCCATCCAGCCACTACGGCCGCAGCAATGGGCGAGTTCAATCGGCCATGGCGTCCGCGCGGACGAGGCGGCGGACTTGTACCACGTAGAGGACTCCTGCCCACCAGTAGAGCGTTGTACCCCATCCAGCGAACGCCCATCCGAAAATAGCAGCGAGTGACGAGATCCATCCGGTTCCGTCACTGAGCAGGAGCAAGGGGAAGGCGTACATCAGGTTGAAGGTGGCCGCCTTGCCCAGGAAGTTCACCTGCGGCGGCGGATAGCCGTGCCGGCGCAGGATGCCCACCATCACCAGCAGGACGAGCTCGCGCGCCAGAAGTACAGCGGTCAACCAGAATGGCAGAATCTCACGCCAGGTGAGGCCGACCAACGTCGAGAGAATGTAGAGCCGGTCGGCCGCGGGGTCGAGCAGCCGGCCGAGGCTGCTGACCTGGTTCCAACGCCGCGCGAGCTTGCCGTCGAGGTAGTCGCTGACTCCGCTCAGAGCCAGCACCAGCAGCGCCCATGTGTCACTCTTGGGGCCCCCGAACTCAGGCCTGAGGATCAGCCACAGAAAGACCGGCACGCCGACGAGACGCGCCATGCTGAGGATGTTGGGGATGGTGAGGACCCGGTCCGTCTGGACGCGGGTCTCCTGGACCTCCACCCGGGAGCCTCCTGTGGGAAACGTGCCAACGATGCCCCCTGACCTTACCTCAACGCAAAAAAGCTCTGGCTCTTGGGCTTGTTACCCAAGAGCCAGAGCTCTAAAAGGAGTTCGGCGGCGTCCTACTCTCCCACAGGGTCCCCCCTGCAGTACCATCGGCGCTGTAAGGCTTAGCTTCCGGGTTCGGAATGTAACCGGGCGTTT